>DASQRV010000024.1:0-5132 GCA_035642735.1 Steroidobacteraceae bacterium | reverse complement strand
CTGCCGCGCTGCCGCTGCTCGAGCGGCGATTTGCCGCAGGGCGCGTACGCGAATGCCACGGCGATCTGCATGCCGGCAACATCGTGCGCTGCGGTGCCAGGCTGCTGCCGTTCGACTGTCTCGAGTTCGATCCGGCGCTGCGCTGGATCGACGTGGCGGATGAAGTGTCGTTTCTCCTCTCCGATCTGGAGGCGCGACAGTGGCCGCTGCATGCGCAGGCCTTTCTCGGCGGCTATCTCAGCGCCAGTGGCGACTATCAGGCCTGCCTCCTCACGCCGGTCTTCCGGGCCCACCGCGCGCTGGTGCGAGCCAAGATCATGGCGCTCTCCGCGCTCGCGAGCGGAACCCCCCGCCTCGCGAGGCGCACCGCGCGGCATTGGCACAAGAAGTATCTCGAGTGCGCCCGGCGCGCACTTGCGCCGCAGCGGCCGAGGCTGGTGCTGATGTGTGGGTTGTCGGGCTCGGGCAAGACCTGGCTCGCGCGGCGCATCGCGCCCGCGCTCGGCGCCGTGCACCTGCGCTCCGACGTCGAGCGCAAGCGCCTCGCGGGCCTCGCGCCGCTCGCGCGCTCCGCCTCGGCAGTCGCCCGGGGGCTGTACGCGCGCGAGGTGACTGCCGCGGTCTACGCGCGGCTGGCCGAGTGCGCCACCGATGCTCTCGCCGGTGGCTACACCACCATCGTCGATGCCACCTTCGCAGCGGCCGCCGAACGTGCGCGCTTCCGTGCACTCGCGGCGCAACTCGGGCTCGACCTCCGGATCGTCTACTGCCATGCCCCTCAGCGTGTCCTCGAGTCGCGCATCCGCCAACGCGGCCGCCGCGCCGACGATCCTTCCGAAGCGGACCTCGAGGTGCTGCACTGGCAGGAGAGGCACTTCACGCGCCCCGCGGCGCACGAAGCCGATGCCATCCTCGATGCGGCGCAGGTCGCGCCGGCGGAGCTCGTACGGCGGATCCGCGCTCATTGACCGATGGTCGTTGATCGGGAGCTGCGGTTAATCAGCGAATCCCGCAACACCTCTCGGTAACTACCTATCGACAGGCCGCCGAGGTCCGCACAGGGTCATCGCACTGGAATCCGTGCGACAACTACGTAACGACGCGCCCTGACAAACTGTGGATGCTTACCGCAGATCTGTATGGCTGCGACTGCAGAGATGATCATCGAGGACCTGCCATCCGGCATACCGTCGGCCGCAAGGCTGCCGTTTGCTCCCGATCGGCTTTCAGCACGTGAGGCACCCGCGGCGCTGCACGGTCGGCTGCTGAATGTCTCGCGCATGGCGACCATCGGCGAGATGGCGGCCGGCGTCGCCCATGAGCTCAACCAGCCGCTGACGGCGATCGCCAACTATGCTCATGCCTGCGAGCGGCTGCTGTCGCGGCCGCAGACCGACCCGGCGGACCTGCGCGAGGCGCTACGACAGATCACAGCGCAGACCTCGCGCGCCGCGGACATCCTGCGCCGGCTGCGCGCGCTCGCCCGCAGTCAGAGGTCCGAGCATGCGCCGGCCAGCCTCAACACTCTGGTGACCGAACTGCAGGAGCTTCTCCAGACCGATGCGGTCGTGCACGGCGTGGAGCTGACACTGCAGCTGGCGCCGGACCTGCCCGAGGTCCCGGTCGATCCCGGACAGATCCAGCAGGTCATACTGAACCTCGTCCGTAACAGCCTGGATGCGCTCGCAGGGCGCGAGCGCAGCGGTGGGCAAATCACGATCCGCACGGCCCTCGGCGCAGAGGGCGAGGTGCAGATGAGCGTGGCAGACAACGGGCCGGGCGTCTCGGCGGAAGCGATGAAGCGGATTTTCGATCCGTTCTTCTCCACCAAGGAGAACGGTACCGGCCTGGGACTCGCGATCACCCATACGATCGTGCGCGCTCACGGCGGCTCGCTGGCCTACCGGCCAAACGTGCCGAACGGTGCGTGCTTCGATATCCTTTTGCCTACCCAGCCCCGGTAAGCGACATGCAGCCGCCCACACCGACCGTGTTTGTCGTGGATGACGATGAAGGCGTGCGCAACTCGCTGCGTTTCCTCCTCAAGTCCGTGGGCCTCACGACGCGGGCACTCGCCTCCGCCAGCGAATTCCTCGAGGCCTATCGGCAGCACCAGCCCGGCTGCCTGGTGCTCGATGTGCGCATGCCGGGGATGAGCGGCATCGAGCTGCAGCAGCAGCTGAATCTGCGCGGCGCGATGATTCCGGTCATCTTCATCACCGGTCACGGCGACATACCGATGGCGGTGGAGGCCATGCAGCACGGCGCGTTCGACTTCCTGCAGAAGCCCTTTCGCGACCAGGACCTCATCGACCGCATCCAGCGCGCGCTCGAGCGCGATGCCAGAAATCGCGCCGCCCTGACGCAGCATGCCAGGATCCGTGAACGCCTCGAGTCATTGACGCCGCGCGAGCGTGAGGTGCTCACCCTGATGACACGGGGAAAGCCCAACAAGGTGATGGCCGCAGAGCTCGGTGTCAGCCAGCGCACGGTGGAGATCCACCGCGCACGGGTCATGGAGAAAAGCGGCGCCGATTCGCTCGCGCAACTGGTGCGCATGGTGATGGATCTGGAAGCGGAGCAGCCCGCTCCCTGAGGCCTCAGGCGACGAGCAGGTCCTTCAGCACCGCGAGCAGCTGCTCCGCGTCGATCGGCTTGCTCACGATCCGCAGGCGCGGATCGCCCGGCAGGTGCTTCACGACGTTGGAGGTATCGCCGGTAACCAGCACCGCTCTCACCTCGGTGTGCAGGTCCTCGCGCAGCGCCGCGATGACCTCCGTACCGAGCTCGCCATCCCGCAGGTGATAGTCGGTGATCAGGAGATCCGGAGCCGCCTCCTCCCGTGCACTGCGCAGCGCCTCGGCGAGCGAGGCTACCGCCTTCACCCGGTAGCCTTCGACGTTGAGCAGCATGCGCGTCGCGTCACGCACGCCCGCATCGTCCTCGACCAGCAGCACGCGCGGCCGGCTCTGCGCAGACTCGCGTTGCGCGGCGGCCGCGGCTGGCGGCTGCGGCCGCGCGCCTTGCGAGTGCCCACGCGGCAGCGACAGCGAGAACACCGACCCCTTGCCGACCTCCGAGGTCACTTCCAGGCGCAGGTTGAGCAGCCGCACGAGGCGCTGCACGATGCTGAGCCCCAACCCGTAGCCTTCGCGGGAGCTGTTGGCCGGAACGCCTATCTGGTAGAACTCCTCGTAGATGTAGGCGATCTGGTCGGCGGCGATCCCGATGCCGGTATCGACGACGTCGAGCCGCACCGAGCCGTTCGCGCGCTCACCGCGCAGCATCACCCGCCCACCCGGCGGGGTGTACTTGATGGCATTCGACAGCAGGTTCTTCATGATCTGCTCGACGAGCGCCGGATCGCTGTGGACGGATTCCTCGCACGAGCTCAGCTGCAGCTCGAGGCCCTTGCTCGCGGCGATGCTGGCGAACTCACGCCGCAGCCCCTCGCAGAGCGTCCCAACCCTGAAATCCGCGACTTCGGGCCGGATCGCGCCGGACTCGAGCTTGCTGATGTCGAGCAACGCGCCGAGCAGCCGCGTCATCGCGCCGATCGCCTGCTCCTGCTGGGCCAGAGCCTCGAGCGCGCTCGGCTCCTTGACCACGCGCCGCAGGATGCCGTTCAGCAGCGCGAGGGTCTGCAGCGGCTGGCGCAGATCATGGCTCGCGGTGGCGAGGAACCGGCTCTTGGCCTGGTTGGCGCGGTCGGCGCTCTCGCGCGCCTCATCCGCCAGCGCCCGGGCGTGGTCGGCAATCTCGCGCAGCTGATCGGCCGTATCGCGTGCCCGCTCGGAATGCTCGCGTGCCACGCGCAGCTCCCGCTCGACACGCTTGTGGTCGCTGACATCACGAATGGCCGCGGCGATCAGCACGCCCGCGGACGTGCGGATCGGGCTCAGGCTGATCTCGACGGGAAACTCGCTGCCATCGAGCCGCCGGCCGAAGAGCGCCAGGCCCTCTCCCATGGCACGCACCCGCGGCGCCGCGTTGTATTCGCGCCGGTGGGCGATGTGCCGGCCGCGAAAGCGCTCCGGCATGAGTTGCTCGATGGGCAGGCCGACGACCGCGTCGTGGTCGTAGCCGAAGAGCGTCGACACCTGCCGGCTGGCAAAGCGAATGACGCCGCCGTCATCGATGAGGACCATCGCATCGGGTGCGGCATCGAGGACGCCGCGAGCAAGTTCTGCGGAGATGGACAGCATATCCGGGAGGGTGTCGCGTCGGGTGTGTTCGTGCCCCGCGTCGGCCGCTCTGCGCCGGCAATTATTGCACGCGGCGTCGGCCCGAACGACTGTTGCATAGTGTTACGTCCGGCACCCACGCAGCCGCCGCCCGGTTCGGATGCAGCCGGCGCCGCGGTTCAGCCGAACGGCTGTGCCGTAACCTCCCGCGCACCGCGGCTCGCGGTCGATACGCGGTTGACGAACTCCGGGGGTTTGACGGTCAGCAGATCGCACGGCAGATGCTCGAGCAGCCGCTCGGCGCTGTTGCCGATGAGGGCACGCTGCAGGCCCGAGCGCGACACCGCTTCCGCGACGACGATATGAGCGTGGAGCCGACGGGCAACCTGCTCGACCGCCTCGCAGGGGTCGCCGCCGACCAGATGGCACCCCGCGAGTGTGACACCGGCTTCTTTGACCAGACTGTCGAGCCCGACCCCCGCGCTCACCGCGTTCGGCTCTGCAACCACCGAGCCGGCGACTGCCGCCAGCGCGTGCGCCATCGCCGGCGGCGGCCGGAAGGCGTGCACCGCGTGGAGCTCGCCCTGCAACGCGCGTGACAACAACGCGCCAAGGCGCAGTATCTCGATATCGAGAGTCTCGGACTTGCCGAAGGCGTGACCCGGATCGACCGCGCCGAGGATTGTCGGGTAGTGGTAGGGGTGCGGACTCTTGACGAGCAGCACCGGCATGGGAGCAAGTCGCAGCAGCTCCCAGTCGGCGAGCTGCAACAATCCCTGCGCGAGGTGGCTGCCCGGGTGCTGCTCGGCGACGATGAGATCCGCAGCGCTCGCGATCGCGCGGCGCACGATCGCAGCGTAAGAGGGGTAGTCCCACTCCGCCGCCACCGACACGGTCGGTGTATGCAGTCGTACCCGCGCCGCAATCCGCTCGAGCCGCTGCAGGCAA
>DASQRV010000023.1:0-9924 GCA_035642735.1 Steroidobacteraceae bacterium | reverse complement strand
ATGGATGTGGAAGCGGCTGATCATGCCATCGCCATTGAAGGCGATGTCATCGCCGAGGCGCGGCGGAAACTGGGGATCGGGCTGCACGCGGAAGAACGCGCCGTCGAGCTCCGGAGGAATTGTGCCCTGATGCGCGAGATCTAGAATATCCGCCTCGATGCGCGAGGGTGTGTTGAAGCCGGTGAAGGCCGGGGTATCGGGAAAATGGCTCATGGGACGTCCCTCGTCGGCGGGTATTCGTAAGCTATACTAACAATCAGCCCCGGGGTAGGCCGATGCCGAAACATGCCAAAGAGACGGTTGCCATCACCACGCCGCACGTAGCGGGTGATGAGGACATCGGCGAGATCCGCAATATCGTGGGCTTTCATATCCGCCTGGCGCACGGCGCGGTCTACCGGCACTTCACCGAGACATTCGCCGACCTCGATCTCACGCAGAAACAGGTCTCGGCGCTATGGCTGATCGACGATCATCCGGGCATCGCGCAGACCGGGCTCGCGCAGCGCATGCGTATGGATCGCGCCACGACCATGGCGATCGTCAACCGCCTCGAGTCGAAGGGCTACCTGCTGCGCAAGCCGTCCCGCAGTGACGGGCGCAAGCAGGCCCTGAACCTCACCGATCGGGGGCGCAAGGCGCTCGCCTCCGCCAAGCGTGCCATCCAGCAGCACGAGCACTGGCTCAAGTCGCGCTTCAACGAAAAAGAAGTGGCCAAGCTGATCGAGCTGCTGACTCGCATTCACGAATAACAACCGCTGTGGCGGCCACCGGGGGAATATGACGGGCCGGGACCCGAAGTCCATCATCGACGATGGCGCCATGCGGAGCGCGCAGTGGCTGGCGGTGCTCGTCACGGTTGGGCTGAACGCGCTCGATGGCTTCGACGTGCTGTCGATCAGCTTCGCATCCCCCGGCATCGCCCGGGACTGGGGCATCGACAAGGCGACCCTCGGCTGGGTTCTCTCCATGGAGCTGTTCGGTATGGCGGCGGGATCGCTGCTGCTCGGTGGCGTCGCCGACAAGGTAGGGCGGCGGCCGACCATCCTCGGCTGCCTCATCGTCATGGCCGCGGGCATGTTCGGCGCGGCTCACGCGCACGGGGTCGCGGACCTCCTGCCCTGGCGGCTGCTCACCGGGCTCGGGATCGGCGGCACCCTGGCCGCGATCAACGCCGCCGCCGCGGAGCTTTCCAGTCGACGCTGGCGCAGCTTTGCCATGGCGCTGATGGTCATCGGCTATCCGCTGGGCGGAGTGATCGGTGGGCTCGTCGTGCAGAAACTGCTGGCGAGCGGGGGCTGGCGCACGGTATTCATCGCCGGCGGCTGGGCGACGGCTGCCTTCCTGCCCCTCGTGTGGTGGCTGGTGCCCGAATCGGTGGCGTTTCTCGACCGGCGCCGCGCTCCCGGTGCGCTCGAGCAGATCAATCGCATTCTCGCGCGCTTCGGTCACGACGCCGCGAGCACACTCAGCGCGCCACACCCGCAGGGTGAGCAGCGCTCGCTCGCCGACATCTTCAAGCCGGCGCTGCTCCCGACCACCGTGCTGGTAACCTTCGCGTACTTCGCGCACATCACCAGCTTCTACTTCATCGTCAAGTGGGTGCCGAAGATCGTGGTCGACATGGGCTTCGCGCCGCAGGCGGCAGCCGGGGTCCTCACCTGGGTGAGCCTCGGCGGCGCCATCGGGGGTGCGCTCTTCGGCCTGATCGCGACCCGCATCGGTCTGCGACCGTTGACGGTCTGCACACTGCTCGCCGGGGCGCTGATGGTCGCCCATTTTGGTCGCGGTGCGCCGGATCTCGACGGCCTCAAGAGCACGCTCGCGATCACGGGCCTCTTTACCAATGCCGCGATCGCCGGCTTCTACCTGCTGTTCGCGCAGGTGTTTCCGACGCACGTGCGCGCTACCGGCACCGGCTTTGCGATCGGCGTGGGGCGGGGCGGCGCGGTGCTGGCACCGATCATCGCCGGCTATCTTCTCAACGCGGGGCTCGCTGTCAGGACCGTGGCACTGATCATGGCCTGCGGCTCGCTCCTGGCGGCAGCGGCGCTGCTTGCGCTCAAGGTGCGCGAGGCCGATTGAGCCGGTGGAAGGAATGAGACGCTTGCAACTACCGTGGCCCGTCCCGCTCGCGCCGTGGCGGGTGCGGCCGAGCGCTTGCGGGCGGCGCCAACGCCTGCCGCGAAGAATCGCGATCGGCTACGCCTTTCTGGGCTCGTTGTCGGGCATAGCACCTGCCGCGTCGGCGGCCCAGGACACACTCGAACGGAGCCTCGATGCGGTCATCAGCACGGCAGTCGCCGAGCACCGCATCGTCGGAGCCGTGGTGCTGGTCGCCCGTGATGGCACCGTGGTTTATCACCGTGCCGCGGGCCTCGCAGATCGCGAGGCCGCGAGGCCCATGCGCGAGGACACCATCTTCAACTATTCGTCCGTGACCAAGCCGCTCGTCACCGCAGCGGCTATGAAGTTGATCGAACAGCGCCGCATCGCGCTCGACGAGCCCGTCACCCGCTGGCTGCCGGACTTCACGCCGAAACTCGCCAATGGCCGTACGCCAGTCATCACGCTGCGTCAGCTGTTGACTCACACCGCCGGCCTCAGCTACCGATTCCTCGAGGCGCCAGGCAGCGATTACGATCGGCTGAACGTCTCCGACGGATTCGACCAGCCCGGACTCTCGAGCGAGGAATTCCTGCGCCGTCTCGGCGCAACGCAGCTGCGATTCCCGCCCGGCTCCGGCTGGAAATACTCGCTGTCGCTCGATGTGCTCGGATTGGCCATGGCGCGTGCGACTGCCACGCCGCTGCCGCAACTGGTCGAGCAACTCGTGACCCGTCCCCTCGCAATGCGCGACACGGCTTTTCGCATCGTCGATCGCAGCCGTACGAGCGCCTACTACGTCGATCACGAGTCGCAGCCTGCGCGCATGGTGGAAGGCACCCAGGTGCCGCTGCCGCCCGGAGTGCTGCGCTTCGCGCCCGACAGGCTCGCCGACCCCGATTCCTACCCCTCGGGCGGTGCCGGCATGGCCGGCACCGCCGGCGACTTCCTGAAATTCCTGGAAGCCATGCGGAAGGGCGGCGCTCCGATCCTGAAGTCCTCGACCGTTGCGGAAATGATGCGGGTGCAGGTCGCCACGCTCAACGAGACCAGCCCGGGCCTTGGTTTCGGCTTCGGCTGGGCGGTGCTGGTCGACCCGACTGCGGCGAAGTCACCGCAATCCCCCGGCACAATCACATGGGGCGGCGTGTACGGCCACAGCTGGTTTGTGGATCCCGCGCGCAAGCTGACCGTCGTAGCCTTCACCAACACTACGCTGGCGGGCACATTCGGCGCATTTCCGAACGGCGTGCGTGACGCTGTGTACGCCACGCACGAGTGATGCTGAGATCCTGAGTCGCGCCCTGCCGGGCTGAGGCAAGTGCCCGACAGGGGCTCCCCTCGGAGTCTCAGGGACGAAACCGCCCCCGCCGGCTTGAGCCATTGCGCGCAGCTCGGTACGAGGCGTCACGCGCAGGGTGTACGGCGGCAAATGTTGACATCTGCGCTGCGATCCGCGAGTGCTCTGATGTTATATTCAATGCATGAGCCTCATGACGAGGAGCTATCGACTGCGTGCTTACCCTAATGGGGCGCAGCGTCGGCTCCTTGACCGCTGGTTCGGAGCCACGCGCTGGCTGTGGAACACGGCGCTCGAGATTCGCTCGGAAGCATACCGCACCTGTGGACTATCCCTGACGGGCAATGATCTCTCGCGGTGGTTGACGCAGTGGAAGCGCACGGCAGGGCATGAGTGGCTGTCCGAGGTTCCGGCAACCGCCTTGACGCGGTGCCTGCGGGATCAGGACCGAGCTTTCAGCGGTTTCTTTGCCAAGCGTGCCCGTTATCCCCGATTCAAGCCCAAGGGCGGCCGCCAGAGCCTTCGGTTTCAGGGCGTCGGCGTCGGGTGGCGCTCTGGGGTGGTGCGGCTCCCCAAGCTCGGTGTTTTGAATCTCGCTGAAGAGCTTCCCGCGATCGAGCGCCCCGACATGGTGAGCCTTTCGCGGGATGCGACGGGGGCGTACTACGTGAGCTTCTGCGCGGAGGTTCCATCCCCCTCCCGTACAGGCACGGGCGAATTGGTAGGGGTAGACCTCGGCCTTACACACCTGGCGACCCTCTCCACGGGAGAGAAGATCCCCAACCCGAAGCATTATCAACGACGCTTGAGGTACCTGCGCCAGCAGCAGCGCTGTCTCGCACGGCGGCAGAAGGGAAGCCGCCGGCGTGAGAAACAGCGTCTGCGCGTCGCACGCGCTCATGCGCGGGTGCGCGAGGTACGTCAGTACGCGCTGCATGCCCTGACGACTCGTCTGGTGAGGGAATTTAGTGTCATTGCGATTGAAGACCTGAATGTGAGGGGTCTGGCGCGTGGGCGAGCTGCCCGCGCGATCCAGGACGCCGCCTTCGGCGAACTGCGACGGCAGTTGCGGTACAAGAGTGACTGGTACGGCCCACTGCTCTTAGAAGTGGACCGGTGGTATGCCTCGAGTAAGCACTGCTCGATGTGCCAGTTCAGACTCGATGAGTTGCGGCTCGATCAGAGGCAGTGGAGGTGCCCGAAGTGCGGGACCTGCCATGATCGGGATATCAATGCCGCACGGAATCTGCTGACGCAGGGTGTGCGTCAGCTAGCCGGTCGTGATGACCGGGACCTGCGCGTGGATGCGGGAGATGCATGCCCAGAAGAACATATTCTGGTGCAGGTGCTCGCAGAGGAAGCGCGAAGCGGGCACCGCAACCGAGCCGGTCTGGAATCGGCGAGATTGGGGTAGCAGCGCAGTCAAGACTTCGACTTGTCGTACCCGCTGAGGCCGGGCTTGTAGGTCTTGTCGTCGAGAAACTGCTTCATGCCGCGGTGGCGCCCGTCGGACTTGTCGTGCCAGTTGAGCGCCTCCTGGGCGCGGATCAGATAGTCCTGCGCATTGTCGTAGGTCATCTCGCGCACCCGGCGCACCGCATCCTTGGTGGCCTTGAGCGTCTCCCAGTTCTTCTTCAGCAGCTGCTGCGCGACCTCGGTCACGCGTTCCTCGAGCCGCGCCGCGGGCAGCGCCTCGTTGACCAGCCCGGCGGCCTGGGCTTCGCGGCCGCTCAGCGTCTCACCGAGCAGCGCGTGATACATCGCCGTGCGCATCGGCATGAGCTCGACCGCCACCTTGGTGGCGCCCCCGCCGGGCAGGATGCCCCAGTTGATCTCCGACAGGCCGAACTGCGCCTCCTCGGAGCAGAAGGCGAGATCGCAGGCAAACAGCGGGCCGTAGGCGCCGCCGAAGCACCAGCCGTTGACCATCGCGATGGTGACCTTCTGGTACCAGCGCAGGCGCTCCCACCAGGCGTAGGCTTCGCGCTGCGAATGGCGCACGCCCTGAAGTCCCTGCGCCTCGGTCTCGCGGAAATATTCCTTGAGGTCCATGCCCGCCGACCAGGCCGGACCCGCGCCGGCGAGCACCAGCACGCCCACGTCATCACGGAACTCGAGCTCGTTGATGACGCGCAGCATCTGCCGGTTGAGCCTCGGGCTCATGGCGTTACGCTTCTCCGGGCGATTGAACCTCACCCAGGCGATGGCGTCCCGGACCTCGACGGCCACCGTATCGGCTTCAGCTCCTGCGCTCATGGCCTGCCACTACTATTGCTATGATATATAGCATTATAATCCCGGCGACTGGCGCCGACAACCGCGCGCCGTGCAGGCATGAAAGACCCTCTGAACACACTTTGCGGCTACCTGCTGCAGCGTGCCGCATCGAGCGCGCTCGGCGGGCTCAACCAGCGGCTGGCGCCGCTCGGCCTGCGGCACGCGGGCGTGGCCATGCTGATGTTGGTCGAGGCGCATCCCGGTATCAGCCAGAGCCACGCGGGCCGCATCCTCGACATCCAGCGCGCCAACATGGTGCCGTTCGTCGCCCGGCTGGAGGCGCTCGGAGTGATCCGTCGGCGCCAGGTCGATGGACGCTCGCAGGCGCTCGAGCTGACGAGCCGTGGACGCATGCTGCTCGCGCGCGCGCGCCGCGTGGTGGCCGCTCACGAGGCGGAGCTTCTCGAGCGCGTGCCCGAGAAGCTGCGGCCGGCGGTGCTGCCGGTCCTGCTGGCACTGTGGCAGGGGGAGCCTCAGGCCGCCGCCGCGCGGGGCTTGGGAAGCTGAGGTAAAGCCGTGGACACGCGCGCGATGATTGCCTACTCGGGGCGTTCGGTTGCGCGGCCACGCTATCACGCCAACGATCACAGCCGCGATGTCCTCGATACCACGCTCATCGAGATGGACGTCATGGACGCACGCGCCCGTGCACCGACGCTCGATGATGCCGGCTTCAGGCTCGTCGCTCACCAGAGCGCGGTCGGCGATTTCGCAGACCGCGCGGCGATCGAGGCTATCCACCGCCCGGAGATCGTCGCTCTGGTGCAGCGGCTCTCGGGTGCCGATACGGTGCTCATCAACAGCCCCGGCATTCTGCGCTTCAGCGAACGCTCGCCACAGTCGGGCGTGCTCGACAATTCGCGCCCGGCGCGCTTTGCGCACGTCGATGTGAGCGATGGCACGGCGGCGGTGTTCGCGCAGCGCGCCGCGCCTCGCGGACGGCCGCTGGCGCGCTTCGTGCACTACAACATCTGGCGCGCGCTCTCGCCGCCGCCGCAGGACGTGCCGCTGGCGGTGTGCGATGCGCGCAGTGTCACTGCTGCCGATCTCATCGCGGCGGATGCGGTGTTCGACTCGCCGGGCAAGCCCGAATGGTCGTTCGAGGGCCTGCTGCTGGCGCCCGCCGCCAGACATCGCTGGAACTGGTTCCCCGACATGCACCGCGACGAGGCGCTCATCTTCAAGACCCATGACAGCGACCGCCGCCGTGCGCACTGCGTGCCGCACGTCGCCTTCGATCATGCGGGGTGCCCCGCAGACGCCGCGCCGCGCGTGAGCATCGAGATGCGTGCGCTGGCGCTGTGGTTCGCCTGATTCGTCTCAAACCTGATGGGAGACGCCGTGCGCAATTTTCCGAACACGCCGGAGTTCACCGGCCTCAACAGCCCGATCGGAGAGGAATACGAGCTCGCCACGCTCCCGGTCGAGGGTCGCGTACCCGCCGAGATCGCGGGCACGTTCTTCCGCGCCATTCCCGATCCGGCCTTTCCGCCCTACCTCGAAGACGGCGCCGCCGTGCTCTCCGGCGATGGCATGGTGTCGGCACTGCGCCTGGCGCCCGGGCGGGTGAGCTTCGCCGTGCGCTACGTCGAGACCGCGCGGCACCGCGCCGAGGTCAGCGCCGGTCGGGCGCTGTTCGGTAAGTACCGCAACCCGTTCACCGACAGGCCGGAAGCCGCCGGTCTCGACCGCACGGTCGCCAACACGACGCCGCTGTGGCACGCCGGGCGTCTGCTCATGACCAAGGAGGACGGCCGTCCGTATCGCGTGGATCCGCGCACCCTCGCAACGCTCGGCCGCTATGACTTCGGCGGACGGCTGAAGAGCGCCACCGTCACCGCACACGTGCGCATCGATCCGGAGACGGGCGAGCTCTTCTTCTTCGGCTACGAGGCCGATGGACTGGCCTCGACCACCGTCTCTTATTGCATCGCGGACGCCCGCGGCAACCTGACACGCGAGCAATGGTTCGATGCACCCTACTGCGCGATGATGCACGACTTCACTGTCACCGAGCGCTACGCACTGTTCCCGATCTATCCGACGACCTGCGATCTCACGCGGTTGCAGGCCGGCGGCGATCACTGGGTGCACGAGTTGCAGCGCGACAGTTGGGTCGGCGTCATGCCGCGTTACGGCGCGGTCGCCGAACTGCGCTGGTTCCGGGGACCCAGGGGCGTGTCCTGCTATCACATGATGAACGCGTTCGAGGATGCGCAGGGGCGCATTCACCTCGATCAATGCCTCTCGAACGTCAATGCCTTTCCCTTCATCCAGCGTGCGTCGGGTATCGACGTTGCGCCCGGTGAGACCGGCGGGCGCCTCGCGCGCTGGACCATTGACCTGCGCGATGGCAGTGAGCGTGTGACCGAGACCACGATCGGCCCACCCGGGGACCTGCCGGTGATTCCGGCCGCGAGTCAGGGACGCCCTTATGGCCACGGCTGGATGCTCACGATGAACCCCGACATGCAGGGCCCGCCCGTGGCCGGCGGCCCGGTGGGCGCGATGTTCAACACGCTGCTGCGGCTCGACTTCACCGGCAGGCCGCCGCAGGCGCTCGCCCTGCCCCCCGGACATTGCCTGAGCGAGCCGGCGCACGTGCCATCCGCGCAAGCCGGGCACGCGGGGTGGCTCCTCACGATCGTGGACCGGCAGACCGGCGCGTCCGACTTCGTCCACGCGCTGTGGATACTCGATGCCGGCAACGTCGCCGCGGGTCCGATCGCGCGCGTGCCCATTCCGCACCGGCTGCGGCCGCAGGTGCACGGCTGGTGGGTGAGCGAGGCCGAGCTCGCCGCGGCGAGCTGACCGCGCGTCAGCGGTTCGAGAAGTACGCCAGCGCGCGGAACTCCATCGAGCGGCGCGGCAGCGCATCCGGGCGGGTGGTGTCGCGGAAGGCCGTGTGCGGGCAGCGCCAGGCCTTGGAGTGATCCGAGTCGTAGAGCTTGATGAAGATCACCTCCTGAGCCTGCAGGTCCGGGAAGTACCACCAGCGGTGCCCGGGCGAGTAGTGGAAGATGGTCGCGGCGAGCATGTCCTCCTCGCCCGCGATCGGCGCATAGAGTGCATCGCCCGTCGGGATCTCGGTCACATCGACCTTGGTGTTGTGCGTGCCTTCGTCATCGCGCACCGAGCGGCCCTCACACAGCGCCAGCGGCATGTCCTGGGGCGGCGCCGACAGGGCGCGCCACAGGCTGAAGCCGATGAAGCGCCGGTAACCGGAAGCTGCGGGGTGCGTCGTGCGGTAAAGCGCTGCGGCACGGCGCTCCGCGCAGCGCTCGGTGAAATCGACGTGCGCCTCCGCGGCGGGCGGCTGCACCGTCGGGCTCGTGGCGGCGGAGTCGCGCAGCATGCCACCGAGCGGTATCACGGTGTCCGCCCCGGTCAGCCTCTTCGCGACTTCGGCAACTTCGGCGGCATACGCCGAGTTGGGGCCGTACTGATTCTCCCAGTCGCTGATCGCGGTGCGGTGCTGCGCGAGGCAGAAAGCGTGCTCATCGAGGGTGAAGGGTCCGCCGAGTCGCGCGTTGCGGATGGTGACGGGGTAGGGCGCATAGACGCCGGTGTTGAGCTCCCGCCCCGGGGCCCAGAAGCGGCGGTTGATGCGCGAGCTCGGCACCAGGTAGTCGATGCTCGATCGCACCTCCGCGCTCGCCTGACTCATGTGCCGCTTCCCGGGGCCTCCGCCACGGCCACCCGAGCCGTCGAGCAGCTGCCTTCAGCCATTCACGAATCCTTCACGCGCGCGGCTGTTATCCAGCACGATCGGCTTACCGGTCACCGGATGCGGGTAATGGAAGGGCACCGTGTCCGTCGCGGGCCACAGCCGCGGCTGGGGATTCTGCAGTTCATCGGGCCCTAAGGGGTTCTGCGGGTAGCAGGTCGTGTACATGGGGACGAAGTCGATCGGGGTTTTCTGCCACCCTTCCGCGAAGCTGCCGTGCCAGAAGGGGAAATAGCGCAGCGCCTTGATCTTCCACACTCCGTTCTCGCACACGTAGTCGTTCTCGTAGAGGCCACCCTCCCACCAGGCGCGCTGCTGACCCTTGGCCGTGTGGTGCAGCCCCGCCTGCATCGTCGAGCGGCCGCGAGCCTGCGCCGTGCGGCGGTCGGGAGCCACGTCGATGACCATCTGCATCTGCGGGTGATCGAGCAGCCAGCCGTAGCGCGGGCCGTTGTGCCCGTCGGTGAAACGGGTCTGGAAATATTCGACGTACAGACGCCGCACGCCGGCCTTG
>DASQRV010000022.1:0-8171 GCA_035642735.1 Steroidobacteraceae bacterium | reverse complement strand
GAGCCACGCGTTGGCAAGGTATTCGGCGATGGTGGCGTGGGGATTCAGCTGCCGATAGTCCTGATCGAAATCGCGGATCAAGCGCAGATCACCGAGGTGCCAGTAGAAGCGTGCATGGCTGGCATGTGTTCCGGCGGCGATCGCGGGCATGACGACGTCGCCGCAATTGCGCGAGTCGCCGGAGACGACGAACGTCCAGGGCGCGGAGCGCGGGGCTGCCCGCGCCCCCGTCGAAACGGCAGCGATCAGCAGTCCCACGGTGACACAACGGCCGATGTTCATGGTGCATGCAGTCCCGGTCCGCGCCGCCGCGATCTTACCTGAGGATCAGAAGCGGTTGACTGCCCTGCCACGCATCCTGAAGAATCCGCAGCCGCTGTTTACCCGGTGCGCTCACCGCACCTCGATGAGAGAGGTTCCGAATGCTCCCGTCCCTGCGACCGCTGGCACTGCTCGCACTCCTTTTCGCTCCGCTGCCCGCCGCGTGGGCCGCGACCACCGTCGTGACCGCGGCGCGGATGATCGATGTCCTGACGGGACGGGTGATCGACCGGCCACAGATCGTGATCACCGATGAGCGCATCACGAGTGTTGGCCGGCAGGGCGATCCGGTGCCCGCCGATGCCAAGCGGGTCGACCTGGGAGCACGCACGCTGTTGCCGGGCCTCATCGACATGCACGTGCACCTCACCTCGGACCCGCTCTACAGCGGCTACCGCCGGCTGGAGTTCACCGACGCCTTCTGGATGACCGTCGGCGTCGCCAACGCCCGCCGCACGCTGGACGCCGGCTTTACCACGGTGCGCAACGTCGGCTCCAGCGCCTACGACGACGTCGGTCTCAAGCAGGGAATCGAGAAGGGTTACATCTCGGGACCCCGGATCGTACCGGCCACCTATGCGCTCGGTTCCACCGGCGGCCACTGCGATGACACCGAGTTCCCACCATCGATCATCTCGCCGAGCACGCAGATCGCGAACTCACCGGATGAGTACCGCATGCTGGTCCGCAGGGTGCACAAGTACGGTGCCGAGCTCATCAAGGTGTGCATGACGGGCGGCGTCCTCTCCAAGGGAGACAGCGTCGGTGCGCAGCAGCTGTCCTTCGACGAGATCAAAGCCATCGTGGACGAGGCCCATCGCCTCGGGCTGCGGGTCGCGGTGCACGCTCACGGGACCGATGGCATCAATGACTCGCTGCGCGCCGGCGTCGACACGATCGAGCACGCGAGTCTCGCCGATGCCGAGAGCTTCCGCCTCGCCAAGCAGCACGGCGCCTGGTTCGACATGGACATCTACGACGACGACTACATTCTCACCGAGGGCGAGAAGCACGGCGTATACCCGGAGAGCCTGGCCAAGGAGAAAGAGATCGGCCGGAAGCAGCGCGAAACGTTCCGTGCGGCGCACGCCGCCGGCGTGAAGATGCTGTTCGGTACCGATGCCGGCGTCTATCCGCATGGGCAGAACGCCCGGCAGTTCGCCAAGATGGTCGAATGGGGGATGACGCCGATCGAGGCGATCCAGGCTGCGACGAAGAGTGCCGCGGAGGCGCTCGGCCGCAGCGCCGACCTCGGCGCCATCGCGCCGGGTCGCTATGCCGACCTGATCGCGGTCGACGGGGATCCGCTCAGTGACATTCGCGCGCTGGAAACCGTCGTCGTCGTCATCAAGGGCGGCCAGATCGTCAAGGGCGGCGCGGTGCCTGCCGCGCAATGAGCGAGGCCCGGGCGGCGGCTACCGCCCAGGCGCTCTTCAGCTCAACTGCAACGCCCGCGGCTACTCGTGCGGTGCGTTCTCCAGCTGGCTCTTGCAGGCTTTCTTCATGTCGCTCTTCGACTCGCTGGGATTGCTGGCCTGCTGCGCGGCCATGCAATCCTTCATCTGCTGCTTGTGCGACTTGCTGTGGGTGCTGCTGGTGCTGCTGCCCGAGGATGGCGACGTCGACGACGACGGGGCGGTGCTGCTCGGGTAGGTCGAGCGGTCCGGGGGCGTTGCGGACGGTGGGCTCGTCTGAGCCACGACGATCCCTGCGGCCATCAGTGCCGCCACGGCGAAGGATGCGGCTACTCGTTTCATCGGCTCCTCCGATTGGTTTGCAAGGACGGCAGAGCATGGACCGGTGTGCTCGCGGAAAGAACCTCGCCCAGGCCCCGTGTCGCGGTAGGCGACAGCTGACGTCGAGTGTCGGTGCGCGCGCCGCGCCCGTGCGGTGGTTCGTCAGCTGAAAGCCAGGTAGACGCTGTAGCTCGCCACCACAATCACGAGCGCGGCGCTCAGCATCAGCTCGGTCCGCACACTGCTGGCGGCGTGCATCTGCGAGTCATCGAGGAGCCTCGTGATGCGCACGAAGCGCGCGGTGGCGAGTATCACGAGACCCACGCCGCCGAATATCAGCACCAGCCCGTCATAGCGGCCGATGCGTCCCGAGAGGGCGGCGAGCTGCGAGCGGTGCACCTCAGTCCCGAGCCCCGCCGACGCGATTGTCAGCAGAAACAGATTGAATTTCTCGATCACGAATCCGAACGCGATCACGGCGATGCCGGTGCGCACCCAGGCAAGGAAGGTGCGCTCGTTGGCAGCGTGGTCGGTGTAACCGCCGATCATTGTGGCTCTCCCGGGACGAGGCGCCCGCTTCGGGCCCGCACATCATAGCCGAGCGGCGCCAAGTCCGAGCTCGCGTCGCGTCGCGCCGCGTGCTGCACTAACATCGCGCGGATGCACGATCAGGTCCGCGACATCGTCCGCGTGCCGCTCTCGCTCCTCACGCGGCTGCGGCTGATCCTGTTCGGTCACGAGGACCTCGCGGGCATCGTCTTCTGGGCGGCGCTGATCGGCATTTGCGGCGCGCTCTTCAGCATGCTGTTTCGCGAAGGTGTCCGCCTTCTCGAACTGCTCTTCACTGGTGAGGACCAGAGCCTGGTCCACGCGGCGGCGCGTCTCGCCTGGTGGCACCGGGCGATCGTACCGGCGATCGGCGGGGTGTTAGCCGGGCTGGTCCTGCATTTCCTCGGCCGCAGGCTCGCCGCGGCGCACGCGGTCGATTACATGGAGGCGGTGCTCGTCGGTGACGGACGCATCGGCTTTCGGGCGACGCTCGTCAACGCGTTCTCATCGCTTCTGACCATCGCCTCCGGCGGCTCGATCGGGCGCGAAGGCGCGATGGTGCAGCTCGCCGCCATGGCCGGATCGCGCCTGGGGCTCCTCGCGCACGCTCCCATCCCACGACTGCGACTGATGGTCGCCTGTGGCGGCGCAGCCGGCATTGCGGCCGCCTACAACGCGCCGATCTCGGGAGCATTGTTCGTGTCGGAAATCATCCTCGGCTCGATTGCCATGGAGAGCTTCGGCCCGCTGGTCGTGGCATCCGTGACCTCCAGCGCCACCATCCATCACTTTCTCGGGTACGGACCGGTGTACGACGTGCCGCCGGTGCACTTCGTGTCGAATTACGAGCTCGTCTTCTACGTTCTGCTCGGTGTGCTCCTCGGGCACCTGGCACCGCCTTTCATGGCGCTGCTGGATCTCGCCAGAGCCGGCTTCGTGCGGCTGCGACTGCCGCTCTACTGGCAGCTCGGTGCCGGTGGTCTCGTGGTCGGTGTGATCTCGATATTCGTGCCGCAGGTGTGGGGCAACGGCTACAGCGTGGTCGGCACGATCCTGCGCGGCGAGCTCGCAGGGGTCTGGCTGCTCGCCGTGCTCGCCGCGAAGGTGCTGGCAACCTCGGCGACCGTCGGCTCGCGTGCCGTGGGCGGCGTGTTCACCCCGACACTCTTCATCGGCTGCGCCGTCGGCGGGCTGTACGGCGGACTGTTGCACCAGCTGCTGCCGACCTTTACCTCAATCCCCGCCGCCTATGCCCTCATCGGCATGGGGGGCTTCCTCGCGGCCACGACGCATGCGCCCCTTACCTCGATCCTGATGCTGTTCGAGATGACGGAAGATTACGAGATCGTTCTGCCGCTCATGCTGACGTGTGTCGTGGCGCACTTCACGGCGAAGGTCTATCGCCGCGGCGAGTCGATCTATCACGCCTCCCTCACTCGCGCGCTCGGCGCAGGGGGCGTGGATGACTGGCGGCTGCGCACGATCCGCGCGCTGGTGAAGCCGGTCGCTGCCGTCACCTCTCCCGATACGCCCCTGCAGGAGCTGCTGGCGAAGTTGCCGACACGCCCGATGACGCGCGTGTACGTTTGCGACGGCAGCAAGCTGCTCGCATGGCTCGACCCGCGCGAGGTGCTCAACCGGCTCGAGAAGCAGCAGGTGACAGCCGATGCCACGGTGGGCTCCGTCGCGCAGCCGCTCACGTTCGCGCTGACTCCCGACATGACGCTGTCCGCCGCACTCGAGGGATTCCTGCGCGAGCGGGTGACCACGCTCCCCGTGACACCCGACCAATGGCGCAACACGCTGCTCGGGGAGGTCTCGCGGCAGGACCTGCTGCTCGCGATCCAGGACCGGATGACCTACCCGAAGTGAGCGTAACGCGAGCCCCGCCCGCAGCGCGCCTCAGGCGTGAATCCGCTTCATCTGCGGATCGTAGAGCGGGCGGGCAGAGACCACCGCCGGATAGAGCGTGCCGCCGATGTCGACTTCCCAGCGGCCGCCCGCGAGGTACGCCTCATCGACGATCACCCTGGGTTCGATCATCGCGAGCCCTACGGCGCCGCCAAGGGTGTGACCGTAGGAAGCGGCGCGAACGTAACCGACGGGTGCTCCGTCGTGGTGTACCACCTCGGCGTGGAACATGAGTGGCTGGGAGTCCTTCACCAGCACCTGCACCAGGCGGCGCAGCAGCGGTCCGCGCGCCTTCTGCGCCAGTACCGCCTCCTTGCCGATGAAGCCCTCGGGTTTCTTCAGATCGAGTGCAAAGCCGAGTCCCGCCTCGTACGGGCCATCGGTGTTGTCGATGTCGTGGCCGTAGTCGCGGTAGCCCTTCTCCATGCGCAGGCTGCCGAGCGCTTTGAGCCCGGCGTGCCGGAGGCCGAACTCCGCGCCCGCCGCGATGATGCGGTCATAGACGTGCACCGCCTGCTCGGCGGGAATGTAGAGCTCGTAGCCGAGCTCGCCGAGGTAAGTGATGCGGATGCACAGCACGCGTGCGAAGCCGAGATCGATCTCGCGGGCCGTGCGGAACGGAAATGCGGCGTTGGCAAGGTCCGCGCTCGTCAGCTTCTGCAGCAACGCGCGAGAGTGCGGGCCCTGGACGTTCAGCTGACCGTAGGCGGAGGTCACATCCGTCACGGCCGCGTGCGCATCTTCCGGGATGTGGCGCCTCAGCCAGGTCTCCACGTGTCGCACCATGGTGTCGGTCACGACGACGAGATAGCGCTCATCGCCGAGCTTGGTCACGGTGAGATCGGCCTCCAGCGTCCCAGCCTCGTTCAGCCACTGCGTGTAGGTGATGACGCCCGTGGCGCCATCGACCTGGTTTGCGGAAATGCGGTTGAGTACGCGCCCGGCGTCGCGCCCCTCCACCAGGAACTTGCCCATGAAGGACATGTCCATGACGATCACGCGCTCGCGCGCGGCGCGGTGCTCCTCCTGCCAACGCCCGAACCAGCTGGGTCGCCCCCAGCTGAGCGGGCCCGGTTCCGGGACCACGCCCGGCGCCCCATACCAGTCGGGGCTCTCCCAGCCGCTCACCTCGCGGAAATAGGCACCCGCGGCGGCGAGACGCTCGTGGAACGGCGAGCGCCGCACGCCGCGCGCGGTCTCGAGCGACATGAAGGGGTAGTGGCACCGGTACACCATGCCGAGCGACTCGACCGTGCGTGCACGGCGGTACTCCGGGTTCGTCTGCGCCGGGTGCAGCCGATCGATGTTGAATCCGGTCACATCGACATCGGGATGGCCGGTCACGATCCAGTGTGCGAGCACGCGTCCGAGCCCGCCCCCGGTCAGCACGCCGATGGAGTTCAGGCCCGCCGCTACGAAGTAGCCGGCGAGCTCCGGGGCTTCGCCGACGATCGGACGCAGGTCGGGGGTGAAGCTCTCCGGTCCGCAGAAGAGCTTCTTCATGCCCACTTCGGCTGTGATCGGCACCCGTGACATGGCGCGCTCGAGGAACGGCGTCATGCGTTCCCAGTCGGGCGGCAGCTCGCCGAAGGAGAAATCCGCAGGGATTCCCTCCACCTTCCAGGGCGCGCACACCGGCTCGAAGAGTCCCACCATGAGCCCCCCGCCTTCCTCGCGGTAGTAGCCGTAGGCGGCCGGATCCTCGAGCACCGGCATGGCCGGCAGGTCGCGGATCGGCTCGGTGATGAGGTAGTAGTGCTCGGCGGCCTGATTCGCGATCGTGACCCCGGAGCGTGCGCCGAGCTGCCGCGCCCACATGCCGGCGCAGTTCACCACGATGTCGGTGCGGATCTCGCCCTGCGCGGTGCGCACGCCGCTCACGCGCCTGCGCGTTTGCAGGACATCGGTGACGGCAACGCCTTCGATGATCTTCACACCCCGCTGCCGCGCGCCCTTGGCGAGCGACATGGTGACGTCCACCGGGTTCACGCGGCCGTCTTCCCGCACGTAGAAGCCGGCCTCGATGTCATCGACTCGCGCGAGCGGAAAGAGCTCCTGCACCTCGCTTGGTCCGATCTCGTGCACATCGACGCCGCAGTAGCGGTTGAAAGCCGCGACGCGCCGGTACTCTTCCAGCCGGTCCTTGTCGGCGGCGACCTCGATGAAACCGATCGGCGCAAACCCGGTCGCCTGCCCGGTCTCCTCTTCCAGCCGGCTGTAAAGCGCACGCGAGTACTTGCGCATCTCGGTCGAGGTCTCGGAGGTCGAGCCGAAGGTGACCATGAGACCTGCCGCGTGCCAGGTGGTGCCCGAGGTGAGCCGGTCGCGCTCGAGCAGCACCACCTCCCGCCAACCCATGAGCGCGAGGTGATACGCGACCGAGGCACCGATCACGCCGCCCCCGATCACCACCACGCGCGCGTGGCTCGGGAGGGTGCCCGGCACGGGATTGGCGGCGCTCATACGACTCCTACAGAGGCCGTTGGATCCGTCGCGCGACTCAGTCGCCTCGCCCGGGCTGCCTCACTCCTGCTCCACCGTGGCCTTGCCGAAGCGGTAACTCAGGCGCAGGCCGATGACTCGCGGCTCGTTGATCGTGTAGCGCAGGTCGAAGTTGCCGGTATTGGTATAGACGATCGCGTTCTTGTCGGCGAGATTGGTGCAGTAGAGCTCCACGCGCCAGTTGCCGACCGCCGGGTTGAAGCCGAAGCGCAGGTTCATCAGCGTGTAGGCCGGCTGCAGCATGCGCGGGAAGCCGTTCGAGCCCTCGACGTGCAGGTCATTCCACATGTCGCCCTTGTGGGAAATATCGAACTGCCCGTACCACCTGAGGCTCGTTCCGAGCGGGTGGTCGTAGCGTACGTTGCCGCTCCAGTTGAAGTAGGCGACGAACGGCAGCCGCTCGCCGACGTTGCCTTCGAATGTCGGGTAAGTGGTCGAGATGAGGTGCGAGTCGGTGTAGTTGGCGGCGGCCTGCAGCGACCAGTTATCGTTGATCTTGTAGTCGACGTTCGACTCGGCGCCGTAGATGCGCGCCTGCCCGACGTTGGCATAGAAGCTGGCCGTCGGGCACTTGTTGATGTCGTAGATGATCGTCTGCAGGTCCTTCCAGTTCATCAGGTAGGTCGCGCCGTTCCATATCAGGTGGTTGTCGAGCCAGGAGGTCTTCCAGCCGATCTCGAAGTTGTTGAGCGTATCGGGGACGTATTGCTGCGGCACACCGTTCGCGTAGCACGACTGCGGTAAGCCGCCATTGGCTCCGCCGTCGCGGAAGCCCTGACTGAAGACCCCGTACACCATCGCCTGATCGGTGATCCTGTAGTTCATGCCGGCCCGGGCGTCCACTTTGTGGGAGCTACCCTCATTCAGGCTCGGCGTAGTGGGCGCGTAGGCGAACTGGCCGTAGGCATCGTAGTACTTGAAGTTCGAGTGAAAATGGCTCACGCCGGCTTCGATATTGAGCTTGTGCGTGATATCGAAGTTGATGTTGGCGAACTCGGTCGTCTGCAGATAGTCGGACCGCGACGTATAGGCATACCAGACGCCGGGCGGGAGCGAGGATGATCCGAGTGGCGTGTAGTAGACGCTGTTCTGGTAGTGCCAGGCGTCACCGTTGTAGTTCTGGTTCGGCACGTAGTACGTGCTGCCCGAGTT
>DASQRV010000021.1:0-2553 GCA_035642735.1 Steroidobacteraceae bacterium | reverse complement strand
CGGAGCTGCGCGACCGCGCGCGGGCGGCAATGCTCGCAGTGCTTGGCGAGCCCGATCTCACATGTTGCGGCGATACTGGCCGCCCACCTGATACAGCGCCCGCGAGATCTGCCCCAGCGAGCAGACCTTGACGCACTCCATGAGCTCGGCGAACACGTTGCCGCCGCTGGCGGCGGACTGCTGCAGCGTTGCCAGCGCCGCGGGCGCGGGCTGCGCGTTGCGCGCCTGGAAGGCACGCACCGCAGCCACCTGATCCTGTTTCTCCTCTTCGGTCGAGCGGATCAGCTCCGCGCCCTGGTGCTCATCGCGGGCATCGCCCGGGGCGAGGAAGGTGTTGACACCGACGATCGGCAGCGAGCCGTCGTGCTTGCGCGTTTCGTAATAGAGCGACTCCTCCTGGATCTTGCCGCGCTGGTACATGGTCTCCATCGCGCCCAGCACGCCGCCGCGCTCCGCGAGCGCATCGAACTCGCGGTACACCGCCTCCTCCACCAGGTCGGTGAGGTACTCGATCGCGAAGGAGCCCTGCCAGGGATTCTGGATCTTGTTGAGACCGAGCTCGCGATTGATGACCAGCTGGATCGCGACCGCGCGGCGCACGCTCTCCTCGGTGGGAGTGGTGAGCGCCTCGTCGTAGGCGTTGGTATGCAGGCTGTTGCAGTTGTCGAACAGCGCGTACAGCGCCTGCAGCGTCGTGCGACTGTCGTTGAAGGCGATCTCGCGCGCGTGCAGGCTGCGCCCCGAGGTCTGCACGTGGTACTTGAGCATCTGGCTGCGCGCCGAGGCCTGGTAGCGCTCGCGCATGGCGCGCGCCCAGATGCGCCGCGCCACGCGGCCGATGACCACGTACTCCGGGTCCATGCCGTTGGAGAAGAAGAACGACAGGTTGGGGGCGAAGTCATCGATTTTCATGCCGCGCGCCAGGTAGTACTCGACGATGGTGAAGCCGTTGGCGAGCGTGAAGGCGAGCTGCGAGAGCGGATTGGCGCCGGCTTCGGCGATGTGGTAGCCGGAGATCGAGACCGAATAGAAGTTGCGCACGCGCTCATCGATGAAGTACTGCTGTACATCGCCCATCATCCGCAGCGCGAACTCGGTGGAGAAGATACAGGTGTTCTGCGCCTGATCCTCCTTGAGGATGTCGGCCTGCACGGTGCCGCGCACCGCCTGCAGCGCCTGCGCGCCAATGCGCTCGTAGGTGGCGCGGTCGAGGAGTTCATCGCCACTCACGCCGAGGAGCCCGAGCCCCGAACCGTCGTGGTGCGGCGGCAGCCGTCCCTTGTAGGCGGGCGGCGGCACGCCGCGCGCGGCGCTCGCTTCGTTCCGTGCCGTGATCTTCTGCGCGGCCGCCGGCCACTGCCCCTGCGCACGCAGGTGACGCTCGACCTGCTGATCGATCGCGGTGTTCATGAACATCGCGAGAATGATCGGCGCCGGCCCGTTGATGGTCATGGAGACCGAGGTCGCCGGATCGCACAGATCGAAGCCCGAGTAGAGCTTCTTCATGTCATCGAGCGTCGCGATCGACACTCCCGAGTTGCCGGTTCTGCCGTAGACGTCCGGCCGCGTGTCCGGGTCCTCGCCATAGAGCGTCGTCGAATCGAACGCGGTCGACAGCCGCGGCCCGTGACCGTGCGCGAGGTAATGGAAACGCCGGTTGGTGCGTTCCGGTCCGCCCTCGCCGGCGAACATGCGCGTCGGATCCTCCTCCTCGCGCCGGTAGGGATAGACGCCGCCGGTGTAGGGGTAATGACCCGGGAGATTCTCGGTCAGGATGAAGTGCAGCAGCTCGCCCCAGTCCTTGAGATGCGGCACCGCGAGCTTCGGGATCGGCGAGCGCGACAGGCTCTCGGTGTAATTCTCGCCCGTGACTTCGCGATCGCGCACCCGGTAGGTGTAGGTCGGATCGGTCGCTGCCTGCCGCCGCGCCGGCCAGGCCCGCAGCTCCGCCAGCGCATCCGAGCCTATCTCATCGAGCGCCCGGTTGTAGGCGGCGCGCAGCTCGCGCCGCGTGCCATCGGCCGCCGCCTCGCTCAGCGCCTCCGCTGCATAACGCTCGAGTGGCGCCGGCAGCGGCGCATCGTGCAGCTCACGCAGCGATTCGTACGCACCGAAGGCGCGCCGCGCAGCTTCCACCTGCGCCTCGATGCGCGTACGCGTGGCGCGCCCGCCCTGGGCGATCTCCGCCAGGTAGCGCGTGCGCGCGGCCGGAATGAGCGGCGTACGCTTTGCGAGCTCGGTGGGGCCCGGATCATCGAGCGCCCAGGAGTGAGTGCCGATGCGTTTCTCCGCGAGCGCGGCGCACAGCGCAGCGAAGAGCCGATTGACGCCGGGGTCGTTGAAGCGACTGGCGATGGTCGGGAATACCGGCAGCTCCGCATCCGTGACCCGCGTGCGCTCGGGATGGTTGCGCCGCCACTGCTTGCGCACATCGCGCAGGCTGTCCTCGGCACCGCGCTTCTCGCTCTTGTTGAGCACGATGAAGTCGGCCAGGTCGAGCATGTCGATCTTCTCGAGCTGACTGGCGGCGCCGTACTCGCTCGTCATCACGTA
>DASQRV010000020.1:0-4939 GCA_035642735.1 Steroidobacteraceae bacterium | reverse complement strand
GGACCGGCTCGAGCTCGAGGCGCGCGGCGAGCCGCGCCCGCTCGAAGCGCTTGGCGGAGATCTTGCCATCGCGGAAGAAGCGCTCGCTCCAGGACACGCAGCCCATCTGCAGGCTCTCGAGCTCGAGCGGGTTCAACCCCTCGCCGATGATGAGCTCGGTGCTGCCGCCGCCGATGTCGACGACCAGGCGCTTGCCCGGCTCGCTCGGCAGCGTATGGGCTACGCCCGAGTAGATGAGGCGCGCCTCTTCCATTCCCGCGATGATTTCGATCGGATGGCCGAGTGCCTCGCGGGCGCGCTCGAGAAACGCCTGCTTTTTGTGCGCGAGTCGCAGCGCGTTGGTGCCGACCACGCGCACGCTGTCGGCGTGCATGTCGCGCAGGCGCTGACCGAAACGCTGCAGGCACGCGAGCGCCCGCGCCGCCACGTCCTTGTCGATGCGGCCGTTCTCGGCCACGCCGGCGGCGAGGCGCACCATTTCGCGCAGGCGGTCGATGATGACGAGCTGGCCGTGCGAGTAGCGCGCGACCACCATGTGAAAGCTGTTGGACCCGAGATCTACTGCGGCGAGAACATCGGGCAGGGGGCGCGGGCTGGTGCGCGGGGTGGTTCGGCTTTCGGGGGAGCGGGCGGTAGCGGCGACCGAAGGCACGCGCGGCCCGCGGGCTCAGGCCGCCGTGAAGGACGAGCCGCAGCCACAGGTCGTGACTGCGTTCGGGTTACGGATCACGAACTGCGCACCCTCGAGCCCTTCGCGATAGTCGATTTCGGCGCCGGTCAGATACTGCACGCTCATCGGGTCGACGAGCAGCTTCACCCCGAGATTCTCGACACAGGTGTCGCCCTCCTGGGTGGTCTCATCGAATTCGAAGCCGTACTGCAGCCCCGAGCATCCGCCGCCCTGGACGAACACCCGCAGCATGAGCTTGGGGTTGCCCTCGCCCCGGATCAGATCCCCCACCTTGCGGGCAGCGGCGTCGGTGAACTTGAGCGCAGGAGCTTCCGAAGGCGTCGGAGTCGCGGTCATGGTGTCCATATCAGAAACTGAGTCTAAAAGGCGGCGTCGAGCCAGTCAAAGCGAAGCCGTCACACCCCTTGGATCAGGCCGTGGAC
Organism: Steroidobacteraceae bacterium; assembly: GCA_035642735.1. GTDB lineage: Bacteria > Pseudomonadota > Gammaproteobacteria > Steroidobacterales > Steroidobacteraceae > 13-2-20CM-66-19. The sequence continues at coordinate 3,826 of DASQRV010000020.1, read as the reverse complement.
CCGGGTGCCGGGGCGGCCGGCGGCGTTTCCGGCTCGAGGCGCACCAGCTTACCGATGATCTGGGCGCCGAGCGTCATTTCAATGACGCCGTAGTAGACATTGCCTTCCACCCGCGCGGTCGCACCGAGCACCACGCGTTCGATGGCGTGGACGTCACCGTGGATGCTGCCATTCAGCACCACGTTCGGCACCTGCACCGAGCCCTCGATGGAGCCACTCTCGCTCACCGACAGCGTCGAGTCGCGCGACTGGTCCGAACGTACCGCACCGATGATCCGCCCATCGAGATGCAGGCCGCCCTGGAACTCGACATCGCCATGCACTCGGGCGGCCTTTCCGATCAGCGTATCGATGCGCGCTTGGCGTGGGTCGCGGTTGAACATTGCCCTGGCTCCGATTGGGTGGGGGACATCGTCTACGGCGATGCCTCGACGGTCCACAGGAACGTCTGCGACAGCGGCGCCACATCGTGGCGGCTCGACTGCACTTCGACCACGAGCTGTTCCGGCTTGAAAGCGAGCGGCACCGAGAGCTCCTGGTCGAAGTTCTGCAGATAGCGGAAGTTATAGCGCAATTCGCGCACCTGGCCGCCGGTGAGCGCGGCGAGGTCCAGCGAGCGCGCGCTGCCATCGGTGCTGCCAGCGAGACTGAGGTGCACGGTTCCCGTGGCGGCACTGTCGGCCCGCCCCGAGCGCACCAGCGACATGTGGACGATGAAGGTCGCCGGGCGCTTGCCGGCGGTGATGCGCAGCTGCTCGATCTTCACCCCGAGTGTGTTCGCGTTCTGCGCCACCACCCCGCGGTAGAACGCCAGCTCCTGTGACTGGCGCGCGACTTGCGCCTGCAGCTCGCCCATGGCGCGCGCCACCTCCGCCTGCTCACGGGCGCGGCCGGCGCTGATGGTATCGGCTTCCGCGAGTCGCGTACGCATCTCGCGGTTCTCCTTCTCCAGGTGCTCGATGCGCACCTCGAGGGCGGTGCGCTGTTGCGCCACCGCCTGGCGATCGTAGCCGGCGTCGTAGCGGCCGAGCTCGTACACCACGTATAACCCGAACAGGCCCACCACCGCCGCGGCCACCAGCAGCGCCGTGCGCCAGGCGGGCGGCCGCTGCCGCACGACGAGCGGTGCCCCGTCCTTGCCGAGCATGGAGGCGAGTGGGCCCACCCGTCGTGTCAGTCGGCCGGCGCCGGCGCCGCGGGGCGCTTCCGCTCGGCCATGCGCTCCCACCACTGCGGGTGCGGCGGACGCTTGCCTCCGGGGAAGGCGAGGTCTACCAGCTCGGTGAGCGCTCGCGCGTACACCGCACGCTTGAAATAGATGACTGCCTTCACGGGCTCCCAGTACGGCACCCAGCGGAAGTGATCGAATTCCGGTGCGGAGGTGCGTGTGAAGTCGAAGGCGGCATCGGCAGGCTTCAGGCACAGCAGGAACCAGCGCTGCTTCTGACCGATGCACAGCGGCTGCTGGTTGCGGCGGACGTAGCGCGCCGGCAGGCGGTAGCGCAGCCAGCGATCTGTCTGCCCCAGCAGCGCCACATCCGACTCGGCGACGCCGATCTCCTCCTCGAGCTCGCGGTACAGTGCCTCTTCGAGCGACTCGCCGCGGCGCACACCGCCCTGAGGGAACTGCCAGCCGCGGCCGCCGGTGCGGCGACCGAGAAACACCTGGTCGTGGTGCATCAGGATGATGCCCACGTTGGCACGAAAACCTTCGGCGTCGATGAGGTCGCTCATCTGCAACTGACAGTCTGCCACAAGGCGCCGCCCCGGTGAGCCTCAGGTCCGCAGCCGCGCCGGGTCGTGCGGGGATGGCGTTTTGCAGCAAATTCCGTGAGGCTAACGCTCATGTCAGGCCCGGGTGCAGGCGTCACGCCAGTGCGGGGATCGAGGCTCGCGCGATTCGCACCGCTGCGGGGTCTGGCGCTGCTCGTGCTGCTCGCGGTCGCGGTGTTTCTCGTCGCGCTGCTCACTGGCAGCTCCGGCATCAGCGCACCGCAGGCGCTTGCCGCGCTCGCCGGCGGAGGCGATGAGGCCACGCGCACCGTGCTGCTCGATGTGCGGCTGCCGCGCGTCCTCGCCGGCTTTGGCGTCGGCAGCCTGTTGGCGCTCTCGGGGGTGTTGCTGCAGGCGTTGTTCCGCAATCCGCTCGCGGACCCGTACGTGCTCGGTGTCTCCGGTGGCGCCGCGGTCGGTGCGCTGCTGGCGATGATCGCCGGTGCTGCCGCGCTGGTAGTGCAGTCAGCGGCAGTCGCCGGTGCGCTCGGGGCCGTGGGAGTCGTGTACCTGCTCGCAAGGGGCGGCGGCACCCCGAGGCTGCTGCTCACCGGGGTGGTGCTGGCGAGCGCGTGCGGGGCACTGGTGAGTGTGCTGCTGGCGCTCGCGGACACCTCGCGCGTGCGCGGCATGGTGTTCTGGCTGGCGGGTGACCTGGAGTGGGCGCTGAACCCGTGGCTGAGCGCCGGCACCGCGCTTCTAGCGGTGGCGTTGGCGGTCGTCGTGGCGCGGCCGCTGAACGTGCTGGCCGCCGGTGAGCTGCGCGCGCGCACCGTGGGGCTGGCGCTCGAGGCGTGGCGCACGGTGCTGTTCGTCGCCTGTGCCTCACTCACTGCGCTCGCGGTCGTGAGCGCCGGTACGGTGGGCTTCGTCGGTCTCATCACCCCGCATGCCGTGCGCTTGAGCTTCCGCAGCGGCGATCATCGCATCGTCGCCCCCGCCGCGGCGCTGGCCGGCGGCATGCTGCTCACTGGCGCCGATCTCGTGGCGCGTACCATCGCCAGTCCCCGCCAGCTCCCGGTGGGCGCCATCATGGCACTCATCGGCGCTCCGCTCTTCGTGGCGCTGCTGCGCGGTCGGGCTCGTTAGGCCGGATGCGCTCGCCGGGCCACGCCTCAGGGCGTCCCCAACAGGCGCTTGAAGAACTCGAGCGTCGTCAGTGTGCGGTGCAACTTGTCATTGGGCGTCCACCCGGCGCGGTGGCGAAGGCCGGGGTACACCATCGTTTCGAATGGAATGGCGCCAGTCTGCAGTGCAGCGAAGACGCGTGTCGACTGATCGAACGTGACGTTGTCGTCGGCCATGCCGTGGAGGATGAGCAGGCGCCCTGGCTTCAGGTGCGGCAGCCGCGGCAGCACGTCCGCGTTCTGGTACCCCGGCGGATTGTCCGCGGGAGTTCCCATGTAGCGCTCGGTGTATCCCGTATCGTAGAGGCTGAAGTCGCTCACAGGCGCGCCGGCGACACCCGCAGCAAACGGCGAATCGGGCACTGTGAGCAGCATCAGGGTCATGAAGCCACCGTTTGACCATCCAGTGACACCGATGCGCTGCGCATCGACGTAAGGCAGTGATTTCAGATACTCGACGCCCTTGAGCTGGTCTTCCACCTCGACGGTACCGAAGCGCCGGTCGAGCGCCGTCTTGAACGCCACGGATCTGTTGGGTGTGCCGCGATTGTCGAGGCTGAAGAGGATAAAACCCGCCTCGAGAAACAGTTGGTCGACCGGATTGGGCCACTGCCGTACCACCATGGCGTGGGCCGGGCCACCGTAAACCTGGACGACGACCGGATAGCGCCGCCCAGGATCAAAGCCCGGCGGGGTGCGCAGCGACCACCACAGTTGCTGACCATCCGCCGCGGCGAGGGTGCCGAACTCCGGCAGCCGATGGCGTGGCAGATAGGGAAAGTAGGGATGTCCCTCCGCCAGGCGGTTCTCCTCGATCCAGCGAACGCGGGTTCCGTCGGTGCGGTACAGCGCGGTTTGCGGCGGCGTGGCGGGATCCTGGTAGGTGCCCACGAAACTGCCGCCGCGCTTCGCCACGACCGCCGTCC
>DASQRV010000019.1:0-10412 GCA_035642735.1 Steroidobacteraceae bacterium | reverse complement strand
GCGACAGCGAGCTCGATCACGAGGTCCTTGCTGGCATAGACCCGCAGCAGGGTTGCACGGAGCTCGGCGGCCACCTGCGCCACCTCCACGGGCGCCTGCCCGAGCAGCGCCCCGCCGGAAGCGGCGGCGCGTTTGAGCTGGTGATCGATGATGCCGCTCATGCGGTCGATCTCGCTGCTCACCGTCCCAGTCGCCCCTTCCGCGCGCATGACCGCGAGCGGCGTCTTCAGGCTGTGGGCGAGGTTGCCGAGGGTGTCGCGGTAGCGCGCCACGCGCTTGCGCTCGCCGATGAGCAGCGCATTGAGATTGCCCGCAACCCCCGCCAGCTCGCGCGGGTAGCCGCCGCCGAGACTTTCGCGGCGCGCCTCCTCGACCTCGTGGATCTCCCGCTCCATGCGCCGTACGGGGCCGAGCACCCAGTGGAGGAGCGCGGCGAGCGTCACGAGCAGCAGCAGCATCAGGCTGAGAAACCAGCTTCCGAGCTCGCGCCGGAAGCGCCACAGCTCCTGCTGGTAGGGACTGAGACTCGTGGCCACGCTGAAAGTGAGCGAGCGCGCGGCGTTCGGATCGCCCTCGAACTCGATCGAGCGGCTCTGGATGGCGACGCGGTCGTCGCCGAAGGTCGCGTAGGAGAGGTTGCGTTGCCCGCCCTCCAACAGCCGGCCGAAGTCGCTGTTGAGGCCCGCGGTGGACGGCGAGCGCCACTCGTGTCCGGGTGAGCGGATTTCTGCGTATACGCCCGAGCGCGGGGTCTCGAGGCGCGGATCGAGCGTGTGCGGCGGCGGCGCGTAGCCGCCATCGAGCTGCGGCTCGGCCGCCGCGATCAGCGTCACCATCTGCCGGTCGAGCTCATCCCGAAGCGTGCGCTGCGCAACCTCGCGGAAGCCGCTGTCGAGCACCAGGATCACGACGCCGCAGAAAAGTGCGATCGGTACCGAGACCGAGATGAGCAGTCGCCGGCTGAGCGAATGCACGCGGCCTCGACCCGCAACGCCGGGCTAGGTCGCCGCGTCCCGCGGCAGCGCCAGCCGATAACCGCGCCCGCGCAGCGTCTCGATCGGGCGCAGCTGGTCCTCGGGGTCGAGCTTGCGGCGCAGTCGGCCGACCAGCACCTCGATGACATTGCTGTCGCGCTCGAAATCCTGGTCGTACAGGCGCTCGGTGAGCTCGCTCTTGGAGATGACTTCCCCGGCACGCAGCATCAGGTGCTCGAGGATCCGGTATTCGAAGGTGGTGAGCTCCACCGGCGCACCTTTCACCGTGACCGTCTGCGCACGCGTATCGAGCACGACCGGGCCGCACTTGAGCTGCGCGCTCGCCCAGCCGCCGGCGCGGCGCAGCAGTGCCTGCAGCCGCGCCTGCACTTCCTCGAAGTGAAAGGGCTTCACCACGTAGTCGTCCGCGCCTGCCTGCAGTCCCTCGACCTTGTCCTGCCAGTTATCGCGTGCCGTCAGGATCAGGATCGGAAAGGTCTTGCCCGCGGCGCGCAGGCGGCGGATCAGCTCGAGCCCGGAAAGGCCCGGCAGACCCAGATCGATGACCGCGATGTCGAGCGGGTATTCGCGGCCGGCGAACAGACCCTCGTCACCATCGCGCGCCACCTCCACGGTGAACCCCGCTTCGCCGAGGCGCGTCTGCAGGCTCTCGCGCAGCGTCGCCTCATCTTCGACTACCAGTACGCGCATGCGGCTCCCCGTGACAACACGGCTATTCGACGGCGCCGCTCGCCGCGTCGACGCGCACGGTCCAAACCTTCCCGGCGTCGTTCAACAGCCGCAGCACGTACAGAGTACGGCCATAGTCGTGTTCGGTCTCCGCCTTCACCACGCGGGCGTGGTAGCGCTGCTCGACCATCCTCACCGCCTGGTCCATCGACATGTCGTCGCGCGGCATTACGGTCGGCGTCGCGCTCGGGCGCGTGGACGGCGCGGACACGGTGAACAGCGCGGCGCCGGTGGCGACGGCAGCCGCACATAGCCCGCAGGCCAGGAGCGCGGTCGATCTGGCATTGATCACAACAACGAAGCGTAACGCATTCGCCTGCTGACCCGCGACTGTCAGATTCGGTGCGCGTCATCTTCAGCCGGCGTTCAGTTTCGCCTCGCTCCACAGCGCGTCCCATTCGGCAGCCGACAATTGCGCGAGCTCGAGCCGGCGGGCCTGCGCGAGCGACTCCATGTGCGCAAAGCGGCGCTCGAACTTGTCGTTGGCCGCGCGCAGCGCCGCCTCGGCGTCGATGTGCAGATGCCGGCTCCAGTTGACGACGGTGAAGAGCAGGTCTCCCAACTCGCCGGCAAGCTCCTGCGATCCTGGCGCACGCTCGGCCGGCCCGGTGGCGCTCGCGAGCGCGTCATCGACCTCATGAATCTCCTCGAGCACTTTGGCGCGCACCGCACGCGCATCCGGCCAGTCGAAGCCGACCCGCGCCGCACGTCGACCCAGCTTCGCGGCGCGCGTCAGCGCCGGCAGCGCTCGCGGCACACCGGCGAGCACCGTGCCCGTACCCGTCGCCGAGGAGCGCGCCTGCGCCGCCGCGCGCTCCTGTGCCTTCTGCTCCTCCCAGACGCGCATCAGGTCCTGCGGGGCGAGCGTGGCCCCGGCGAACAGGTGCGGGTGGCGCCGCACCAGCTTCTCGCGAATGCCGTGCGCGACCTCGCTGAAGTCGAACCAGCCGTGCTCCTCGGCCATGCGCGCGTGGAACACGACCTGGAACAGCAGATCGCCGAGCTCCTCGCGCAGGTGCTCGCGGTCGCCGTGTTCGATGGCGTCGGCGACCTCGTACGCCTCCTCGATGGTGAAGGGCGCGATAGTCGCAAAAGTCTGCGCGCGGTCCCACGGGCAGCCGCGCTCGGGATCGCGCAGCCGCGCCATGAGCGCGAGCAGTGCTCCCATGGCGCGCTCCGCTTCGCTCATGGAACCTGCGGCTCGGTGCACACGCGGTAGAGCGTGTGCAGCATCCCGGCGGTCGCGCCCCAGATGGTGCGCTCGCCGAAAGGAATCTCACGGAACTCCACCTCATCGCCGGCGACGCTGGCGCGGCGCTGGAGGCGGTGGTTGGCCGGATCGAACAGGTAGCGGAGCGGCACCTCGAAGGTGTCTTCGACCTCCTGGCTCGCGAGCGCCAACTCGAAGCCGGGCCGCACGAACGCCACCACGGGCGTGATGCGAAAGCCGGTGATCACGACGTGGTCGGGGAGATAGCCGATGACGGAGACGAAGCGCTGGTCGAGGCCGATCTCTTCGCGCGCTTCGCGCGTTGCTGCGGCCGCGGGGCCGCGGTCGCCCGGCTCGATACGCCCCCCGGGGAAGCTGATCTGCCCGGCGTGATTGCGCAGCTGCGTGGCGCGTTGCGTGAACAGCACGGTGAGATCGGCTCTTTCGACCAGCGGAATCAGCACCGCCGCCGGCACTGGATCGCGCGGCAGCAGCCGCCGCCGCGGCGCGTCTCCGGGCTCGAAGAGCCCGGGGATCAGCCAGTCTTCGTGGGCGTGCCGCGGCACGGTGCCTGCAAGGCGTGCGCGGATGATGGCCGTCCAATCGCGGTGCGGCGGCGCGGCGGCTGTGCGGTCGCCCTCCTTGGATGCGTCCTGCATGGCGGTTGCGGTTTGCGGAGCTTCAGCCCCCTCCACCGCCTCCCCCCTTGATGCCGCCGGTGGTGAGCTCGGTGGGATCGAGCAGCTTCTCGAGCTCGGCGCGCGGAAGATCGGTCATCTGCGCTGCCACCTCGCGAATCGGCCGTCCCTCGGCATAAGCCTTCTTGGCGATGGCGGCGCCCTTTTCGTAGCCGATCACCGGATTGAGTGCGGTTACGAGGATGGGGTTGCGGTCGAGCGCTTCGGCGATGCGCGCCGTATTGACCTTGAAGCCCGCGATGGCGCTGTCGGCCAGCAGGCGCGACACATTGGACAGCAAACGGATGCTCTCGAGCAGGTTGTGGGCGATCACCGGCAACATGACGTTCAGTTGAAAATTACCCGCCTGGCCGGCGATCGTGATGGTCGTGTCGTTGCCGATCACCTGCGCGCCGACCATCATCGTGGCCTCGGGTATGACGGGATTGACCTTGCCGGGCATGATGCTGCTGCCGGGTTGCAGCGCGGGCAGCGCGATCTCACCCAGCCCGGCGAGCGGGCCGCTGTTCATCCAGCGCAGGTCGTTGGCGATCTTGATGAGGCTCACCGCGACCACCTTGAGCTGACCGGACAGCTCGACGGCGGTGTCCTGCGCCGCGAGCGCCTCGAAGTAGTTCTCCGCCGGTACGAACGCGACGCCGGTGAGGGCCGCCAGCTCCTCGCAGAAGCGCCGGCCGAAATCCGCATGGGTGTTGATGCCGGTGCCGACAGCCGTGCCGCCCTGGGCGAGCGCCAGCAGCCGCGGCTCGACGGCCCGCAGCCGTGCGATGCCATGCTCGACCTGCGTGCGCCATCCGGACAGCTCCTGTCCAAAGGTCACGGGCATCGCATCCATGAGGTGCGTGCGGCCGGTCTTGACGGTGCCGCCGATCTCGCGCTCCTTTGCCTCGAGCGCATCGCGCAGGTGCTCGAGCGCCGGCAGCAGCGTGCTTCGCAGCGCGAGCGCAGCGCTCACGTGGATGGCAGTCGGGATCGAGTCGTTGCTGCTCTGTCCCATGTTCACGTCGTCGTTGGGATGCACTGCCTTGCCGAGCCGCCGGCTCGCCAGCGCGGCGATCACCTCGTTGGCGTTCATGTTGGTGCTGGTGCCCGAGCCGGTCTGATACACATCGAGGGGAAAGTGTTTCGCGTGGGCTCCGGCGGCCACTTCGGCCGCCGCGGCATCGATCGCCTGGGCGACGCGCGCCTCCAGCAGGTTCAGGCCGCCGTTGGCGCGGGCGGCGGCTTGCTTCACCAGTGCCAGAGCGGCGATGAACTCGCGCGGCATGCTGACGCCGCTGATCGGAAAGTTCTGCACGGCACGCTGCGTCTGCGCGCCCCACAACGCCTCGGCCGGTACTTTGAGCTCGCCCATGCTGTCGCGCTCAGTACGGAAGGAACTGGTCATGCGTGCACTCCGGGCTGGAAACGCCGGCCGAACGACCGTATGCGTTATGATAGTAGCGCATGTCCGGAAGCCCCAGCGATTGCCTGACGGCGCTCGAGGCGCTCTCGCCGGTCGATGGGCGCTACCGCACCACCACCGAGCCGCTGCGCGGTCTGCTGTCCGAGGCCGGGCTGATCCGCGAGCGCATCCGCATCGAGGCGCGGTGGCTGCTGCATCTCACCGCGACGGTTCCGCAGCTCGCCGGCGCGACGCTGAGCGCGGCGGTGAGCGAGTGTGCCGAGAAGCTCGCGGAGACGCCCGACGCGGATGCGGCGGCAGCCGTCAAGAGCATCGAAGCGCGCATCAACCACGACGTCAAGGCGGTCGAGTACTACGTACGCGAGCAGCTCGCCGCAGCCGGGGCCTCCGCTGCCACCCTCGAGCTCGTGCATTTCGGCTGCACTTCGGAGGATATCAATAACCTCAGCTACGCCAACCTGCTGCGGGCGGCGCGCGGCGCGCTGCTGCCGGTGCTCGCCGCGCGCATACAGGAGCTGACGCAGCTCGCGCACACGTATGCCGACGCCGCGATGCCGGCGCGCACCCACGGGCAGCCGGCGAGCCCGACGACACTCGGCAAGGAATTCGCGAACTTCGCCGCGCGGCTCGCGCGCGCCGAGCGCCGTTGGGCAACGGTGCGCATCCTCGGCAAGTGGAACGGTGCCGTCGGCAACTTCAATGCGCACGTGGCGGCGCTGCCCGCGGTCGACTGGCCCGCGGTGGCCGAGGCGTTCGTCAGCGAGCTCGGTCTCGACTACAACCCCTGGACCACGCAGATCGAGCCACACGACTGGATCGGGGAGTACTGCGATGCCGTCGCGGCGGCCAACGTCGTGTGCATCGACCTGTGCCGCGACCTGTGGGGCTATATCTCGCTCGGCTACCTGCGTCAGCGCGCGGTGCCGGGCGAGGTGGGCTCCTCCACCATGCCCCACAAAGTGAATCCGATCGACTTCGAGAACGCCGAGGGCAACTGCGGACTCGGCAACGCGCTGCTGCGTCACTTCGCCGAGAAGCTCCCCATATCGCGCTGGCAACGCGACCTCACCGATTCGACCGTGCTGCGCAATCTCGGGGTCGCGCTCGGCCACACGCTCATCGCCTGGCGTGCCCTCGGGCGAGGCATCGGGAAGATCGAGGCCGACCCCGCACGCATGGCGGCCGACTTCGCCGGGGCGTGGGAAGTGCTGGGCGAGGCCGTCCAGACGGTGCTGCGCGCTGCCGGCGTACCGGATGGTTACGAGCGTCTGAAGGAATTCACGCGCGGCCGCACGATCGACGCCGCGATGCTCGCCGCCTTCATCGACGGCCTGCCGATACCGGCTGCCGAGAAGGCGCGGCTGCGGAAGCTGCGGCCGGAGGGCTACACGGGGCTCGCTGGTGAGCTGGCCCGCCGGCTGTGAGCGGGGCAGGTCTCGCCCCCCGGGATCGCGCCATTCCGTTCGCCCCCGTCCCAAAATGCGAACCACCCCTCGCTTTTGGCCTGCTGCGGCGCAGCAGCGGCCCCAAACCGTGACCCGCTCGGCAAGGAAATCCACGGGTTACGGACTACTATCGCGGCGACCTGCCTTCGGTGCAGGTAATACGGGGCGCCACGAGTGGCAATAAGCGGGGAACTTGATCTCAATGGCGCTTTGGCGCTGCTCGCAAACGCGCGCTACGCGTCCGAGTCCGCCAATGAGGCCGGCGGGGCAGCCAGCTCGCGACAGGCAGCCGAAACGCTGACCGTGCTGACATCGCTTGCCGAAGTGCGCGCCGCCGTCAACGAGATCGCCGCCACCGCGCAGCGCCTGATCTCCATCTACACGCCAGACCTCGAGCCGGACCTTTACGACCAGACGGCGTTCCTCGAAGTCATCAAGCACTTCGTGCTGACCCACAGTTTCTCGAAGGTGCGGGTGCTGCTCGCCGAGCCGACACGCGTAATGCGCGACAGCAACCGCTTCGTCGCCATGGGGCGACGGTTGTCGAGCTGCATCGACATCCGCTACGTGGCCGCGCAGAGCCCGCAGCGCGCCTCGAGCTATCTCATCGCCGATGACCGTGCGATCGTGTATCGGATGCGCGCGGACACCTGGGACGGTATCGCCGACATCAACAATCCGAGCGCCGCGCGCGTCTACCTGCAGGAGTTCGACCAGGTCTGGAACGCCAGCGCGGTCGATCACGGCCTGCGCGCTGCCCGCCGCGGCTGAGCTCCCCCCGGGGCGTCGCGCCCCGCCGACGATTCCGATTCTCACTCGCCGACCGCTACAATCCTCTGCATGCGCAGGAGAGCTGATGTCACGGTCGCGGCGATTGCCGAGACCGGGGGACGCTTTCTGGTGGTTGAGGAACGCATCAACCGCCGTCTGTTGTTCAATCAACCCGCGGGGCACGTCGAGCGCGGCGAGACCCTGTTTGCCGCCGTCGTGCGCGAGGCGCGCGAGGAGACTGCCTGGCGGTTCGAGCCGCAGGCGTTGCTCGGTGTCTACCTGTGGTACAACCCGGCGAACCGCCGCGAGATCCTGCGCTTCGCCTTCACCGGGCACGTGACCGATCATGACCCCGGGCAGCCGCTCGACCGCGGCATCGTCGCCACGCACTGGCTCACCCGCGAGGAACTCGAGTCGCGGCAGCCGCGACTGCGCAGTCCCCTCGTCCTGCGTTGCATACATGACTACCTGGCAGGGCAGCGCAGCCCTTTGGATGGCACCGCGCAGCTCGAACTCGAGTGCGCTGCCGCCCTCGGCGAGAGTGTCGTCCCGCCCGCCGATGGCTCGACCGTACGCGCCCTCGAGATAACCGCATCGCGGTGACAACCTCGCCCGGCGAGGCGCACTACAATGCGCCCATGCCGCTTCCTCCTCCACCTCCGGATTCCTCGGCCCGCGTCATCGTCGGGCTCTCCGGCGGCGTGGATTCGGCCGTCGCGGCACTGCTCCTCAAGCAGTCCGGCTGGGATGTGCAGGGCCTGTTCCTCAGCAATTGGGAGGAAGAGGATGACGATGCCTACTGCACCGCGGCGCGGGACTTCCAGGACGCCCGCGCAGTCGCCGGCGAGCTCGGCATCGTCCTGCACCGGGTCAGCTTCGCAGCCGAGTATCGCGAGCGCGTGTTCGCCCATTTCCTGCGCGAGCACCACGCCGGCCGCACGCCGAACCCCGACGTGCTCTGCAACCGCGAGATCAAGTTCGGCGTGGCCCTCGGGTGGGCGCGGCGGCTCGGCGCCTCCCACTTCGCGACCGGCCACTACGCCCGCCTCGAAGGAGCGGCCGACGGCCCCGCGCTCTGCAAGGCGCACGATGGCGCCAAGGACCAGAGTTATTTCCTGCACGCAGTCGCCCGCACTGAGCTCGCCGCCACGCTGATGCCGCTCGGCGAGCTCCACAAGAACGAGGTGCGCGAGCTCGCCCGCCGGGCCGGGCTCCCGGTCTTCGACAAGCCCGACAGCACCGGTATCTGTTTCATCGGTGAGCGGCCGTTTCGCGAGTTTCTCGCGCGTTACGTGGCGAAAACTCCCGGGCCGATCGAGTCCGCGGACGGTGAGCATCTCGGCATGCACGAAGGACTCGCCTTCTACACTCTCGGGCAGCGCGAGGGGCTGCACATCGGCGGCCGTTGCGGCCGTGCGCAGGCGCCGTGGTATGTCGCCGCCAAGGACGCTGCGCGCAACACGCTGATCGTCGTGCAGGGTCATGATCATCCGCTGCTCGTGAGTCGCGAGCTCGGCACCGGTCGCTGGCACTGGCTCGCAAACGCACGGCGCGAGCCCTTCCGCTGTACCGTGAAGGTACGCTACCGCCAGAGTGACCAGGCGGCGCGGCTCGAGGCGCGGCCGGACGGCACCATGCACGTTGTGTTCGACGAGCCGCAGCGCGCTGTCACCCCCGGTCAGTACGCCGTCGCCTACGACGGTGAGCGCTGTCTCGGCGGCGCCGTGATCGAGTCCCTCGCGCGGCGCGAACGGCTGTCAGCCGCTGCCTGAACCGCCCGATACCGGTGAGACCGGCAGAGGCCGGGATCGCCCGATATAATTACGTGTCCACCGCGGAGACACGCATGAACAACAGTTTCCGGGCACGCTCGACCCTCAAGGCCGGAGATCAGAGCTACGAGAGCTGGAGCCTCGCCGCGTTGCCGCAGGACGAGCTCGCGCGGCTGCCCTACGCGCTCAAGGTGCTGCTTGAGAATCTCCTGCGCAACGAGGACGGGGTGAACGTCACGCGCGCCGACATCGAAGCGCTGCTCGAGTGGGACCCGGCGGCCACGCCCTCGCACGAGATCGCCTTCACACCCGCGCGCGTCATTTTGCAGGACTTCACCGGCGTTCCCTGCGTCGTCGACCTCGCGGCCATGCGCGATGCCATCGTGCGCCTCGGCGGCAGCGCCGACCGCGTCAATCCGCTGAATCCGGCCGAGCTCGTGATCGATCACTCGGTGCAGGTCGATGAGTACGGCACGCCCACGGCGCTCGCCGCCAACACCGCGATCGAATTCGCGCGCAATCGCGAGCGCTATGCGTTCCTGCGCTGGGGCCAGACGGCGTTCCGCAATCTCGCCGTCGTACCTCCCAGCACCGGCATCGTGCACCAGGTGAACCTCGAGTATCTCGCGCGGGTGATTTTCGACGCCGCGACCAACGGCAGCCGTCGTGCGTATCCGGACACGCTCGTGGGAACCGACTCCCACACCACCATGATCAACGGGCTCGGCGTTCTCGGCTGGGGCGTCGGAGGGATCGAAGCCGAGGCGGCGATGCTCGGCCAGGCGGTCACCATGCTCATCCCGCAGGTGATCGGCTTTCGACTCGAGGGGCGGCTGCAGCCCGGCGCCACCGCCACCGACCTCGTCCTCACCGTGACCGAGATGCTGCGCAAGAAGGGCGTGGTCGACAAATTCGTGGAGTTCTTCGGCGACGGCCTTGCGAACCTGCCGCTCGCCGATCGCGCCACGATTGCCAACATGGCGCCCGAGTACGGCAGCACCTGCGGGATCTTCCCGATCGATGCCGAGACGGTGCGTTACCTGGAGCTCTCCGGCCGATCGCGCGAGCGGCTGGAGCTCGTGAGTTCGTACGCGCGCGCCCAGGGCCTGTGGCGCAACGAGGGTGCGCTCCCCGCACGCTATACCGACGAGCTCGAGCTCGACCTCGGCACCGTCGAGCCGAGTCTCGCGGGTCCCCGCCGCCCGCAGGATCGCGTCTCGCTGAAGAAGGCCAAACAGGTCTACGCGACGAATGCGAAAAAGGCTGCGGAGGAGCGTGCCGCCCGCAAGACCGGCGCGAACGGCGTGGCGACCGCCAAGCTCAATGGCCAGAGCTACGAGCTCAAGGACGGCGCGGTGCTCATCGCCGCGATCACGAGCTGCACCAA
>DASQRV010000018.1:0-2064 GCA_035642735.1 Steroidobacteraceae bacterium | reverse complement strand
CGCTTGCGCCGCGGTGCTCACTGCGGTGGGAGCGGGTGCGACGGCCGGCGCGCTCTCCCCCGGCTGCCACTCGAGCAGACGCAGGAATCGCTGGATGCGATCGACGAACTGCACCGGCTCCCAGCCGCGGGCGTAACCGTGCCGCGCGCGCGAGTACCAGCGCTCCTGAGCAAGCAGCGGCAGGCGCAGCCGTACATCGGCCCAGGAGTCAGGGTCCTTTCCCTGCGCCTGCGTGAGGATGCGTGCATCCTCGAGGTGACCGAAACCGACGTTGTAGGCGGCGACCGTCAGCCAGGTGCGATCCGGCTCGGCGATACGCTCCGGGACCTTCTCACGCACCTGCGCGAGGTAGCGCGCGCCGGCGTAGATGTTCTGCTCCGCATCCGTGCGATCCTTCAATCCCAACGACTGCGCGGTGTTGGCGGTCAGCATCATGACGCCGCTTGCACCGTCGTCCGACTGCGCGCGCGGATCCCATTTCGACTCCTGGTAGCCGATCGCTGCCAGCAGTCGCCAGTCGAGGCCGCTCGTGCCGGCGGCCTTCTCGAACCAGGCGCGATAGCGCGGCAGCCGCTCGGCGACGTGCTCCTGAAACTCGCGCGACTCCTCGTACGCGAAGCGGCGCGTGTCGCCCGAGCTCTGCTGCAGCAGCTGCGCGAGCCGGCCCGTGGCACGCAGGTCGCTGAAGAACGCATTGACGCTCGCCAGCAGTCCCGGCGCGTCACGACGCACCATCCACTGCACCGGACGCTCCTCGGGCAGTGCGAACCCGACCTGCACATCCGGGTAGAGGTGACGCGCGAAGGAGAACTCGCGCGCGTCCACGATGGCGTACTGCGCCTCTCCGGAATCGACGTCTTCGACCGGATCCGCGCTGCTCGGCGCGGTCTCCTCCCATTGCAGCTGCGGTGCCATGGTGCTCTTGAGGCGCTGGAGGATGCGCTCCTGAGCGCTGCCGGCGCGAACCGCGAGGTGCGCCGACTCCAGCTGCAGAGTGTCCCGCGGCCGCACGGCGTTGCGCGGATAGAGGACGAGCTGCGGAATGCTCATGTAGGGCGCGGCCGCATCGCCGGCGCGGCTCCACTCGGGCGTGTTGGTGAGCGAGGCGGCGGCGATATCGGCACGCCCGGCGGCGAGCTCGGCCTGCAGCGCGCGCTCGTTGGCGAGCGGGTACATGGTGAGCCGCACCCCGAGCCGCGCGGCGTACGCGCCGGCAAGCTCGAATTCCAGTCCCTCCGTCCCCTGGGCGCCGAGGTAGTAGCAGGTGGGCAGGTTGAGCGTCGCGACGCGCAGTTCGCCACGGGCGCGGATGGCATCCAACGCCGGTGCGGGCGCAAGCCTGCTGCAGGCACCGATCGCGCTGAGCGCAACGAGCAGCGCGGCGAGCGTCAATGTGCGCATGAACCTCCCCGCGCGGTGCGGGCTTTCCGCTAGAATAGCCGCCCCCTGCACCCTGCGGGACCGCCGGAGAGGTACCGAAGCGGTCATAACGGCGCCGACTCGAAATCGGATGGTCGGGTAAAACCGGCACGTGGGTTCGAATCCCACCCTCTCCGCCATACACTTCAGAAATGTCACGGTCCCTCGGACGCGCCGCGGCGCTCAGTTCGACTGTTGCAGGTACGCCGAGGCTACAGCTACCGGCGCAATTTGTCGTCTGACGCAAATTGCTGACATGCCCTGGGTGTATTGATTGCCGCGCGGCTCGCGCGCGGCGCCAGCACGCTGCCGATCAGGTCGGCTTCTTCAGAGCCTCACGGTAGGCCGCGGCGAACGCTTCCACGAACGTGTGAGGCAGATGATCCGGGGGCATCTCGATGAGATTGCGGTAGAAGGTCGTGAACAACTCCCAGTACTGGGCCTTGTCGGCCGAGCGCGCCTTGCCGCGCCGCGCGGCGCGCTCGAAGCGCGCTTCGAGCTCCGCCGGATCGAGCCGGTCGAGGAACTCGACGAACGCGGCGCGCATCGCCCGCGCGATCGCGCTCTCGTGGAGGCGCGCCGCGGCGACGGTATCGCGCAGCCATTGGACCGAGTCGAGGCGGCGTCCCTCGTGTCGCAGGAACA
>DASQRV010000017.1:0-6459 GCA_035642735.1 Steroidobacteraceae bacterium | reverse complement strand
AATTCGTGCCGGCGGTGCACCAGTGTCAGGCTGGCCGCTCGGTCGAGGAGCTCGAGCGTCCAATCGAGCGCCGAATCCCCACCGCCGAATATGACCAGATGCCGGCCGGCGAGCGCGGCGGCATTGCGCACCCGGTACTGGATGGCGCTGCCCTCGAAGGCTTCCACACCTTCGATGCCGATGCGGCGTGGCTGAAAGGAGCCGAGGCCCGCCGCGATCACCACGGCACCCGTGTCGAAACGCGCGCCGCCCGCGGTCGCGACGTGAAAGCGCCCGTCCTCGCGGCGCGCGAACTCCGTGACCTCGTGTCCGAGGTGCAGCTGCGCCTTGAAGGGCTTGATCTGCTGCAGCAGCCGGTCGACCAGCTCCTGCGCCCCGCACACCGGTAGCGCCGGGATGTCGTAGATGGGCTTGTCCGGGTACAGCTCGGCGCACTGCCCACCCGGGTGCTGGAGCGAGTCGACGACATGGGCGCCGATGCCGAGCAACCCCAGCTCGAAGACCTGGAACAGCCCGCAGGGGCCGGCGCCGATGATGACGGTTTCGGTGGTGATCGGCGCATCGGCGCGGGTAGCGGGGTCGGTGTGGTTCAAGAGGTGACTTTCGCAGGCTGAAGACGGCGGCAGTGCATTGTAGAGGGTCCGCGGCGGCGACGCTCGGGCACCCCCCGGCGAACACGGATGCACGCCGCGCGTGCGTCGCTTTATAGTAGGCGGCACCGTCCCGCAACCGCGAACCCATGATCAATCTCAACCTCAATGGCACGAGCACCGCCGTCGATGTCGACGCCGACATGCCGCTGCTGTGGGTGCTGCGCGATGTACTCGGGCTCACCGGGACCAAGTACGGCTGCGGCATGGCGCTCTGCGGTGCCTGCACCGTGCACCTGGACGGTCAGCCGGTGCGCTCGTGCGTGACTCCGGTGAGCGCCGCCGGCGGCAAGCGCGTGACCACCATCGAGGGCCTGTCAGCCGATAACAGTCACCCGGTGCAGCGCGCCTGGATCGAGCTCGATGTTCCCCAGTGCGGCTATTGCCAGTCGGGGCAGATCATGTCGGCGGCTGCATTGCTGGCACAGACCGCGGAACCCAGTGACGCCGAGATCGACGCCGCCATGGCCGGCAACATCTGCCGTTGCGGCACCTATCAGCGCATCCGCGCCGCCATTCACCGCGCTGCCGCTCTCAAGGCCGGCAGTTGACACTCGGCGCCTGCGCGCCGCGACCGAAAGGACGCCCACCGTGACCTCGAACACCGAATTGCACGCCCGCCGTCAGCAAGCCGTCCCGCGCGGGGTGACCAACTCGCTCGCCGTGTACGCCGAGCGCGCCGCCAACGCCGAGCTGTGGGATGTCGAGGGCCGCCGCTACATCGACTTCGCCAGCGGCATCTCCGTGCTCAACACCGGTCACGTGCATCCCAGGGTGCGTGCCGCGATCGCGCGGCAGCTGGAGAAGCTGACTCACACCTGCTTCCAGGTGACGCCCTACGAGAGTTACATCGCACTCGCCGAGGCACTCAACGCGCTCGCCCCCGGCGCAGGCCCCAAGAAAACCATCTTCCTCACCACGGGTGCGGAGGCGGTCGAGAACGCGCTGAAGATCGCCCGGTTCCACACGCGTCGCTCGGCGGTGATCGCCTTCGCCGGCGGCTTCCACGGCCGCACGCTGGCCTGCATCAGCTTGACCGGCAAGGTGCACCCCTATAAGGCCGGCTTCGGCCCGATGCTGCCGGAGATCTACCACCTGCCCTACCCCATGCCCTACCACGGCATCACGGTCGAGCATTCGCTCGAGTCACTCGAGCAGCTGTTCAAGGCGGACGTCGATCCTGCGCGCGTCGCCGCCATCATCATCGAGCCGGTGCTCGGCGAAGGTGGTTTCTACCCGGCACCGCCCGAGCTGCTGCGACGACTGCGCAGCGTGTGCGACACGCACGGCATCGTGCTGATCGCCGATGAGATCCAGTCGGGCTTCGGGCGCACCGGGCGCATGTTCGCCATCGAGCACAGCGGCGTCGAGCCCGATCTGATCACCATCGCCAAGAGCGTCGCCGGCGGGGTGCCGCTGTCGGCGGTCACCGGCAAGGCGGACATCATGGACGCGCCGGGGCCGGGCGGACTCGGTGGCACCTTCGCGGGCTCGCCACTCGCCTGCGCAGCCGGGCTCGCGGTGCTCGAGGTGATGCGCGAGGAACAGCTGCTCGCACGCGCGCAGGACATCGGTCGTTTCATGACCTCGCGCCTCAAGGGCCTGGCTGTGAGCTTTCCCTGCATCGGTGAGGTGCGGGCGCTCGGGGCGATGGTGGCGCTCGAGCTGGTGAAGAACGGCCGGGCGGATGCACCGGACGCGGAGCTGACGCGTGCGCTCGTGCAGGCCGCGGGTCGGCACGGGCTCATCATCCTCTCGTGCGGCGTCTACTCGAACGTCATCCGCTTTCTCGCCCCGCTCACGATCCCGGACGCGCTGCTGAAGGAAGGGTTCCGGCTGTTCGAGCTGGCACTCGGAGAAGTCGCCGGCGGCAGCGCGAAAGTGAAGGCTACCGCCTAAACCCACCCCAAGAAATTGCGCTTGTCGCTACCGGCGAGGCTTCAGGCGTCGAATAAGATGCGCAATTTCTCGGGGACCCCGGGTCCCGGAAATCGGCTCGGCTGACGCTAGGCGCGGCCGGCGTTGGCGTCGGTCGGGGTGTGGAAATACTCGCTCTCGGAAGCGAGCTGCCCGATCAGACGGTTGAGTTCCGCCATGCGGCCCTGTGCGGTGCTGATCGGCATGCAATCCTGACAGCGTGGATCACCGCACGGCTGACGCGAGTACAGCCAGTACTGGATCGCGCCGGCGAGCAGCCCATCGGCAATGTCCCACAGGTCGGCGTCCTTGTCCTTGTCCGCGATCCGGTTTCCCAGATCGACAGCCTTGGAAAATGCCGCATCAAATGTATCCGCCAGCTCGCTCATTACGTTCGGCCGCCCTTCATCGCTGGCCACTAGTATAGGCCAAAGCACCCATCGGCTACGGCAGGCGGGATTTCCCGGGTGATTCAATCGGCATCGGGAACCTGCAACCGCCGCTCCCGCCGCGCGCGCCGCCGCTGGCCCGGGACCGCACCGCTTTCGATACCGCACGCTGGCCGATATGCGATGCCCGCCTCGGACGGGCGATATGCGAACGGGGATCATTTCACTCGGACCCGTCCCGGCCCCCCGATTCGACTTATGTCACATGCCCGAAGCCACGACTGATACGCCCTGCGCGCCTCCCGGCGACGCCCCGGCGCGGCCGGCGCGGCGCTGGTGGCGGCCGCGTGCGCCCCGCTTAGGCATCGGCTGGCGGCTGATTCTCGGCCTTACCGCGGTCGCCGCGGTGCTGATCGCCGGGGAAGTGCTGGCGACGCGCACGGCGCGCGAGGCACTCACTGCGGTCTGGAGCATGCAGAACGAGCATGAGCCGCTCGCCAGCGCGGCCAACCTCGTGCTCGAGAGGCTGGTCGCCTACGACCGCGCGGTCGGCGAATATGTGCAGGCGCGCGATGCCGCCGATTTCAGCAGCATCACCACCGCCGGTGCGGCCCTCGAGGAGGCGGTGGCGGCGTACTTTCGCAGCGCGCCGCCCGTTTCGGTTTCGCTCGCTGCCACCGCCCTGCGCGGACAGCTCATCCGCCACATTGCCGTCGCGCGTCAGCTCGCGAGCCGGGCCGCACAGCGCCTGCAGTGGGTCGATGAGCGCCAGACCGACCTCACCCGCGTCTACGAGCGCATCGCCGGGGCGGGCGGATCGGGACTCCCCATCAACGGCACGCAGGTGGTGGCGCGCCGCTCACTCGCAGAGCTCGAGTCTGCGATCAATGCCGTGCGCGGCAATTTCGACATCCCCGCGGTCATCGCGCACCGTGAGCGCGATTTCATGGCGGTGCTGGATGCGCACGAGGCGGAGTTCGAGAACTCGCCCGGCCGCGCCTGGCTGAGCCTCGTCCGCCAGGACTTTCAGGCCGCAGCGCGGCTGCGGCTCCAGATCCAGCGCTACGACGAGCAGAGCGGTGCCGCGTGGCACAGCCTGCTCGAGGACAGCGCCGCCCTCACCGAGGGGGTGCAGGAGCAGCTGGAACGGCCGGCACGCGCCGGGATGCTGCAGGCGGCCCAGCACGCCGCGAGCGCCGCGGAGGTCGCGGAGCACACCCTGCGCGACACGGGCGCCGTGGTGTTCGCGTTGCTCGCCCTGGTCTCGGTGCTGCTGGTCGGCAGCATCAGCCTGCCGGTGCGCCGGTTGACCGCGGCCACGCGGCAATTCGCGGGCGGCGACCGAGCTGCGCGTGCCCGCCGCGGCGGATCCGCCGAGATCGACGAGCTCGCCGAGTCCTTCAATACCATGGCAGACCGCATCGCTTCCGCGGAGTCCGAGCTGCGGGCGCACCAGGCGGAGCTCGAGCGTCACGTCGCCGAGCGCACCCGCCAGCTGCACCACCTCGCGCACCACGACCCGCTGACGCAGCTCCCCAACCGCCGCAAGCTGTCGGCGCACCTCGAGGGCGCACTGACGCGTGCCGGAGCGCGCCGCCGCCTGGCGCTGCTGTTCGTCGACGTCGACAACTTCAAGTCGATCAACGACACCCTCGGTCACAGTTTCGGCGACCGCGTCCTGCAGCACATCGCCCAGCGCCTGCACGCGGCAACGCGCGCCACCGGGCTCCTCGCCAGGCTCGGGGGCGATGAGTTCACGGTGCTGCTCGAGGACGTCAAAACCCCCGAGCAGGTGGCGGACCATGCCGCGCAGCTCGTCGCTACGCTGCAGCAGCCGCTCGTCGTCGATGGCCGCGTGCTCACCACGAGCGCGAGCGTCGGGGCGAGCCTCTATCCGGATCACGCGGAGAATGCGGAGGGGTTGCTGCGGGCCGCGGACGTCGCGCTGTTTCGCGCCAAAGAGCTCGGACGCAACCGCTACGCGCTCTACAGCCCGGCGCTGTACGACGCCGCCGCGCAGCGTTTCCGGCTCGAGCAGTCGCTGCGCCGTGCGGTCGAGGGCGGGGAGCTGCTGCTGATGTACCAGCCGCAGGTGTCGCTGCACACCTTCGAGGCGACCGAAGTCGAGGCACTGCTGCGCTGGCGGCGGCCCGACGGACGGATCGCGAATGCGCAGGAGTTCATCCACGTCGCCGAGAAGACCGGGCTCATCCACGACCTGACGGACTGGATCCTGCACACGGCTGCGGCGGCCGCGGCGGGCTGGCGCACGCAGGGCTGGCAGCGCGCCCGCGTCGCCATCAACGTCTCCGCGCCGCAGTTCTTCGAGCGAGATTTCGTCGAGCACGTCGCCCGCACCCTGGAAGCCACGGGACTTCCGGCGAGTGCACTCGAGCTGGAGATCACCGAGACGGTGTTTCAGACCGGGCCGGCCACGATCGAGTCGCTGCGCCGGCTGCGCGCGCTCGGCGTCGCGATTGCGCTCGATGATTTCGGTATCGGCTATTCCTCGCTCACCTCGCTCGAGCAGCTGCCGATCACCCGCGTGAAGCTCGACCGGCTGCTGATCGCCGGCGTCGATACCAACGCCCGCTCGGGCGCCATCGTGCGCTCGATCGTCACCCTGTGCCACGGGCTCGGCCTTCAGGTAGTGGCCGAGGGCGTCGAGCGTGCCGCACAGCTGGAGTTTCTCGCCCGCTGCGGTCCGATTGGCGTGCAGGGATTTCTGCTCTCGCACCCGGTGGAAGCGCTAATCACCCCGCGCGAGGCGGAGGCGGCGAGCGCCCGCGCGCGCCTCGCACTCGATTCGGCGCTGCAGCAGCCGAAGCGCGATGGCGCGGACCCCCTCGTGTACTTTGGCAGCCCGGGCCGGCGCCGCGTTACCTGACAGGTCCGTACCGGCGGCCGCGGGCAGCGCGCGTTGCGAGTCAAAGCGGCATCATCCGGCCGCAGTGAGTTTTGGCGGAACACACTTTCCTGGTGCACCCCGGGAATTTCCGCCTGCCAAGCTCAACTAACCCGCCCCGCGAAATTGCGCTTGCCGAGCTTGACAGTCGCCCGCCGACCAACAAGACGCGAAATTTCCCGGGGGCCCCGCTAGACTTTGACGCGTGCTGTTGACGGAACATGACATCTATCACTTCCGCGAGGGCACTTTTTTCCGGGCGTACGAGAAGCTCGGGGCCCACCCTGCCACGCGAGGCGAGGCGACCCGCGGCACGCACTTTGCGGTGTGGGCGCCGAACGCCCGCGCCGTGTCCGTGATCGGCGACTTCAATCACTGGCAGCGCGGCCGTGACCGTCTCACTGCGCGCAGCGATTCCTCGGGTATCTGGGAAGGCGAGGTGGCGGGTGTCGGCCCCGGCGCGCTCTACAAGTACCACGTCGTCTCGCGCCACGGCGGCTACGCCGTCGACAAGAGCGACCCTTACGCGTTTCGCGCCGAGCTGCCGCCGCGCACCGCATCCGTGGTCTGGGAGCTCGCCTATCAATGGCAGGACGGC
>DASQRV010000016.1:0-2312 GCA_035642735.1 Steroidobacteraceae bacterium | reverse complement strand
CGTGCGAGCCTCGATGCGAGCCGCAAACCGGAGACCGGTACATGAATAACACCGCGCGCCGCAACGCCGTGCTGCGCTACCCCGCGGGCGTGCGCACCAATCACTGGCTGGTGGCGATCGCCTTCGTGCTGGCGGCGCTCTCGGGGCTGGCGTTCTTTCATCCGGCGCTGTTCTGGCTCTCCAACTTCTTCGGCGGCGGACCCTGGACGCGCATCCTGCATCCCTGGATCGGCCTTTTCATGGTGCTCGTCTTCCTGACGCTCGCCGCCACGGTGTGGGACGACAACGTGCTGCGACCGGCGGACTGGCAATGGCTGCGGCAGTGGCGCGACGTGGTCAACAATCGCGAAGAACGTCTCCCCGAGGTCGGCCGATACAACGGCGGCCAGAAGCTGCTGTTCTTCGTGCTCGTCCTGTGCCTGCTCGCGCTGCTGCTCTCGGGGCTTGCCATGTGGCGCGCCTACTTCACCCTGCCGGTGGACCTCGTCCGGCTGGCGGTGGTGGTCCACGCCATCAGCGCCCTGGTGCTGATCTGCACGATCCTGGTACACATCTACGCCGGCTTCTGGGTCAAGGGCTCGGTGCAAGCGATGGTGCACGGCACCGTGACACCGGGCTGGGCGTGGAAGCATCATCGGGCCTGGTTCCGCCAGATCACGCATGACCCGAATCCTAGAACCCGGTCAGATTGAGGCTATCGCCGAACTGGCGATTCCACGGATCCGACTTCC
Organism: Steroidobacteraceae bacterium; assembly: GCA_035642735.1. Taxonomy (GTDB): domain Bacteria; phylum Pseudomonadota; class Gammaproteobacteria; order Steroidobacterales; family Steroidobacteraceae; genus 13-2-20CM-66-19. The sequence goes on along the minus strand of DASQRV010000016.1, from coordinate 1,581 downwards.
GGAACGAATCGGTCCTTTTGCCGCCCGCGCCCGTCGCCTGCGGCAGCTCGCCGTCCCGGGGGCGATCGGCCACGCGATCGGCGATTACCTCAATCTGATGGCGGCGGTCGCCGAAGCCCAGGACGCGACGCTCGCGACGCTCGACCCGACCCTCCCGGATGCCGCACAGCTCGCGCGCTCGCGCACGCACCGCATGCCGCCCATCGAGGCGCGCAGCTGGCCGCGCGAGCCCGCCTGGCGTGCGCTCGCCGCGCAGCTGAGCGAGCGCGTTGCCGCGGCGGCCGACATTCCCGACAGCGCCCGCGCTGAACTCTCCCAGGTACGCAACCTGCCGCCCGAGTGGCTCGAAGCCCAGGCGGATGCGCTCCTCGGTGGCCGCCGCGGCGAGATCGAGATGGCCGTGGCGCCGTTCGTCATGGCGGCGTTGCAGACTTACTGGGTGAGCCTCGCCAGCCGACTGAGCGAGGAGGTGGTGCCGGCGCTCGAGGTTCCGGGCGTCTGCCCTGCCTGCGGCACGTTGCCGGTCGCGAGCGTCGTGCGCGTGGACAAGCGCTCGCAGGGCTATCGGTACCTGCACTGCGCGCTGTGCGCTACCGAGTGGCACCTCGTGCGGGTGACCTGCAGTCATTGCCAGAGCACCGAGGGCATTGCCCAGCATTCCATCGAAGGGGGCCCCGAGGCCATCCGCGCCGAGTCTTGCGACCAGTGTCACACCTACCGCAAGATCCTCTACCAGGAGCAGGATGTGGGCGTCGAGCCGGTGGCCGACGATCTGGCCAGCCTCGCGCTCGACCTGCTGATGGGCGAAGCGGGATACCACCGCGGCAGCACTAACCCGCTGCTGTGGCAGTAGCGCCGGCCGCGGCGGGAGGCGCCCGCCGGCGCCGCACCCGCTCCGCGAAACCGCTTGAATAGGTGCCGCGTGCCCGGCCATTAATCCCATGCCCGCAGGCGAGAAGCTCAGCCCGCTGCCCCGCGCGCAGGCGACCGATATTCCTTCGGTCGACAAGCTGCTGCGCGCGCCGCCGCTGCAGGAACTGTTGGCCCGGCATGGGCATACGGCGGTCACCACCACTTTGCGCACGCAGCTGGCGCAGCTGCGCCGTGCGGCCCTCGCGGGCGAGCTCGACCCGGGCGGACTCGAGGAGTCCGCCATCGCGGCCGCCGTCGGAGCACAGCTCGCGGACGCGGCCCGTCCGGCATTGCGGCCGGTGTTCAACCTGAGCGGCACCGTGCTGCACACCAATCTCGGGCGCGCGCTGCTGCCCGCCGCGGCGGTGGAGGCCGTCGTGCGAGCCATGAGCGCACCGGTGAACCTCGAGTACGACCTGGCCGCGGGCGGTCGCGGCGAGCGCGACGCATTGGTCGAGCGAACCCTGTGCGAGCTCACCGGTGCCGCAGCAGCCCTGGTGGTGAACAACAACGCGGCCGCAGTGCTGCTGATGTTGAGCGGGCTCGCGTCGCGGCGTGAGGTGCTCGTCTCGCGCGGCGAGCTGATCGAGATCGGTGGCTCCTTCCGCCTGCCCGACATCATGCGCCGCGCCGGCGCCCGGCTCATCGAGGTGGGCACCACCAACCGCA
>DASQRV010000015.1:0-2440 GCA_035642735.1 Steroidobacteraceae bacterium | reverse complement strand
TCGGACGGTGGCGCAACTACGAAAAGTACCTTGCACCGTTGCGGCACCTGGCTTGAGGCGCGGCCGCTCGCCCGAGGCGCTGCCGCGCGCCGCCGGCCTCAGGCGAGACGCGTGGCGCGCAGCCGCTCTTCGTCAGGGGCGTACCCCATCCCCGGCGCGTCGCTGAGCTGTATCCAGCCCTGGGAGTCGGTTTGCAGCGGCTCGGTCATGAGGAAGTCGCGCCGCTCGAGGCTCCACTCGGGCGGATCGAAGGGGTACTCGAGGAAGGGGGCGTCCGTGATTCCCGCCACGAGGTGAGCATTGGCAGTCACCCCCATGCCGTTGGTCCAGGTGTGCGGGGTGAACGCGACGTGGAACTCCTGCGCCATGAGCGCGATGCGCCGCAGGCCCGTGATGCCACCGACGAGCGCCGCATCCGGCTGCAGCACATCGACGCAGCCTCCCGCGATGAGCTCGCGCAGCTCGTGCAGCTGACGCGTCATCTCGCCGGCGGCGAGCCGCACGTCGGTCGCCTCGCGCAGTGCACGCATGCCGGCGTAGTCGGCGCGGTGCAGCGGCTCCTCCATCCAGTAGACAGCGAGCCGCTCGAGCTCGCGCGCGACCGCGAGCGCATCCTTCAGGCTCCAGGGCGCCTGTGTGTCCCACGCCATCCGCCACCCCTGGTTGCAGTCGACCAGGAGCTCGAGACGGGTGCCGACGCGCGCGCGCACCGCCTCGAGCGCGCGGATGTCGTCGCGCCAGTCGCCGCGATGGAAGCGCAGCTTCAGGGCGGGGAAGCCCTGCGCCAGGAAGCGCTCGGCGGCGTCCGCCTGGGCCTGCGGGTCGCGCAGCGTCCCGGAGGAGGCGTAGGCGCGCACACGGTTCGAGAGTCCCCCGAGCAGCTTCCAGCACGGCTGACCGAGGATCTTGCCCGCGAGGTCCCAGAGCGCGAGGTCGAGCGGCCAGCAGCGGCCGTAGTGAAAGTCGATGTTCGAGAGCACCCGGAAATGGCGCTCGAGGGCGAGCGGATCCTGCCCGACGAAGAGACCCTCGTGCCCCTCGAAACCGAGCATGCGATCGCCCGAGCCGACGCCCATCAACCCGGTGTCGGTCGTTACCCGCACCAGCGTCGCATCGAAATGCACCCGCGGCTTCGTGTCCCAGCTGGCGTTGAAGGCAGGCGCGAGCGGCAGCCGATGATGACTGATGGCGACCGCGGCGATCTTGTGTTCGGAGGCCGCCGGCGGGCTCTGGGGACGTGCGCTCATGAGGATGAGAATACAGCGAGTTTGGCGGCAGAGCCTTCCACAGTCGCGCGGCCGCCAGAAGCCGAGAAATTCACTACCTGTAGCGAAAAAAGGCATTGGAGCCGCGAGGGGCCTTGGCGCGACGCTTGGCTGTAGGCGAGTATGAGCGGCGCCGCGCACCGCGCGCGGCGCCGAAGAGTAGAGGCTTGTTTCGGGAGCGCACCGTGCAGAAAAAAACCATCGACCGTCGCTGGCTGCCACTCAATGCGCTGCGCGCCTTCGAGGGCGTCGCGAAGCACGGCAGCTTCACTGCCGCCGCCAACGCGCTCCTGATCTCGCAGAGCGCGCTGTCGCGCCACGTCATTGCGCTCGAACGCCTGACCGGCGTGCAGCTCTTCGAGCGCCGGCCACATGCGCTCACCCTCACCAAGGCGGGCCAGCACCTGCTGCCGGCGGTGGTGAAGTCCTTCGACCGCCTCGAGTACGCGCTGGAGGACATCCGCAACGAGGGCGCCCCGACGCAACGCACGCTGCGCGTGCAGATGCCGCCGAGCTTCGCCGTGCAGCTCGCCGTACCGATCCTGCGCGACTTCCACCGCATGTGCGCGGAAGTCGACATCGACCTCGTGAGTCCCCTCGGGGTCGGACCACCGCTCGGGGATGTTGACGTCGCGGTGATCTACTCCCGCCCCACCGTGACGGACCTGGTCACCGACCTGCTGTGGTCGGAGCGGCTTTCGATCCTGTGCTCGCCCGCGATCGCCGCCGCGCACCGCGGCAAGGATCTGGCAGCCTTCATCGAGGCGAACGAGATCGCGCACATCAGGCTCGCCGACCAGCCGCGGCATTTCCTGTGGCTGCAGTTCGTGCGCCAGACCGGCCTCGGCGTCGACGTCGAGCGCGGGCTGGTGGTCGATACCGCGGTGCTTGCCGCGCAGTATGCGTTGAGCGGTCAGGGCATTGCACTGGTGGACCCTAACCTGTTCGCAGAAGAGCTCAGCAGCGGGCGCCTGGTGAGAACGTTCGACGCCGCCCTCGATGCGGGCTACGGCTATTACCTGATGACGCCGCCGGAAGAGCTCGGCGATTCGGCCATCGCGCTGTTCCGCTCGTGGCTCATCGAGCGCTTCGGGACGCGCGTCACCGCCGCGCGCCCGGCGGTGCAGCTCGCCGTATCCAACGAGTGAGATTCAATCGATGAAGAGTGACGCGCG
>DASQRV010000014.1:0-3783 GCA_035642735.1 Steroidobacteraceae bacterium | reverse complement strand
CCCTCCACTTGGAAGCGCGTGCCGTGCTCGAAGAGGCGGATGCGATCAGCCTGGCGGCTCTGATTATCGAGCGCCGCGCGCAGCAGTCCAGGCCACAGCGACACGCGCATGACCGACATATCGCTCGCGATCGGATTGGAGAGCGCGAGCGCCGGCTGGTCCGGAAATAGCTGCGCCTGGAACGCCGGGTCGACGAATGCGTAAGTGGTGGCCTCCTGGTATCCGCGTGCGGCCAGCGATTCCAGCACCGCGGCTTCTGCGGGGCGATCTGCCGGTAGTCGCCGGAAGCGCTGCGGCGTCTGTGCATCGATCTCGGGAATCGCCTCGAGGCCGACGATGCGCGCGACTTCCTCGATGAGATCCGCTTCGATGCCGATGTCGAAGCGGTAGGCAGGCGGAGTCACCTGCCAGCCCTCCCCTGCGCGCGTCACTTTCATCGCGAGCCGCTCAAGCGTCTCCACGACACGCTCGGGCGGGATTGCGACGCCGAGCAGACGCTTTAACTGGCTGGCGCGCAGCGGAACCGCCGCGCGGTGAGGCACATGGGCTGTGGATTCGGTCACTTCGATGGGACTCGCCGTGCCCCCGGCGATCGGTGTCAGAAGTGCCACGGCGCGCTCGATGGCCCGCGCCTGCTGGGTTGGGTCCACCCCGCGCTCGAAGCGCTGACTGGCATCGGTCACAAGACCCAGGCGGCGCGCGCGACCGAGGACTGCGGCCGGCGCAAAGTACGCCGACTCGAAGAAGACATCAGTGGTCCCGGGTGTGACCGCCGTGCGCTCACCACCCATGATGCCCGCGAGCCCGACCGGGCCCTCGCCGTCGGTGATGAGGAGCACATCCGCTTCGGCGCTCACGGGTTTGCCATCGAGGAGCGTCAGCGCTTCCCCGGCGCGCGCCAGGCGCACGGTGATGCCCTCTTTGAGCTTGGCGAGATCGTAAGCGTGCATGGGCTGCCCGAGCTCGAGCATGACGTAGTTGGTGACATCCACCACCGGTGTGATGGAGCGCACGCCCGCGCGGCGCAAGCGCTCGCGCATCCAAAGGGGCGTCGCTGCGCGATTATCGATGCCGCGCAGGATGCAGCCCGCGAACCGTGGACAGGCCTCAGGGGCAGCGAGCCGCACGGGGAAGGTGTCGGTGCCAGGCGCGGGCGGCGGCGCGAGCGCAGGCCCCGTGAGTCCCTTTCCCGTCAGCGCCGCCACTTCGCGCGCGATACCCAGCACCGACATGGCATCGCCGCGATTCGGGGAGACATTCAGATCGAGCACTACCTCATCGAGGTTCAGATACTCGCGTAGCGCCTTTCCGACCGGCGCGTCCGCAGGCAGCTCGAGGATGCCGCTCGAAGTCTCCGCGAGGCCGAGTTCCCGGGCAGAAGCCAACATGCCGTGCGATTCGACTCCGCGCAGCTTGGCCGCACCGATCGTGACATCGCCCGGCAAGCGCGCGCCGACGAGAGCAAGCGCGCTCTTCAATCCGGCACGCGCGTTGCTCGCACCACAAACGATCTGCAGTGGCTCACCGCTCCCGATGGAGACGCGGCACACCTGCAGCTTGTCCGCCTGCGGGTGACGCTCGGCAGCGAGGATCTCCGCGACCACCACGCTGGTGAATGGCGGTGCCGCGGGCTCGAGGGCTTCGAGCTCGAAGCCCGACATGGTGAGGCGCGTGCCGAGCTCCGCTGGCTTCCAGGGGATCTCGGTCCACTCGCTGAGCCAGGCGTATGGGACCTTCATGCGGGAAACGCCCGGAACTGCCTGAGGAACCGCAGATCGTTCTCGAAGAACAATCGCAGGTCATTCACGCCGTAACGAAGCATCGCGAGTCGATCGATTCCGGCGCCGAAGGCATAGCCGGTGTAGCGCTCGGCGTCGATGCCGCTCGCGGTGAGTACGTTCGGGTGCACCATGCCGCAGCCGGAGATCTCGAGCCAGCCGCTGTGCTTGCAGACACGGCAGCCCCGGCCCTCGCAGAACACGCACGACATGTCGACTTCGGCAGAGGGCTCGGTGAAGGGGAAAAACGACGGGCGCAGCCGCATCGCCAGCTCACGCTCGAAGAAGGCCTGCAGGAACCCGTGCAGCACCGCCTTCATGTTGGCGAAGCTCACGTTCTCATCGACCACCAGCCCCTCGAGCTGATGGAACATCGGCGAATGCGTCATGTCGATCGAGTCGCGGCGATAGACGCGTCCCGGGGCGATGATGGCGAGCGGTGCGCCCCGGGCCTGGAGCGCCCGGATCTGCACCGGGGAGGTGTGCGTGCGCAGCAGCCGCCCGTCGGGGAAGTAGAGGGTATCGTGCATCGCCCGCGCGGGATGATTGGGCGGGATGTTGAGCGCCTCGAAGTTATAGAAGTCGTCCTCGATCTCAGGACCCGAGGCGACCTCGAAGCCCGCGCGCCGGAAGAGCGTCTCGATGCGCAACCGCGCCTGCGTCAGCGGGTGCAGACCGCCCGACTCCTCACCACGCCCGGGGAGCGTCACATCGATTCGGCCGGCTGCGAGGCGGCGCTCGATATCAGCACGCTCGAGCGCGGCCCGGCGCGCGTCGATCGCCGCCTGCACCTGCTCCTTCGCCTGGTTGATGCGCGCGCCGGCCGCCGGGCGCTCCGCCGCCGGGAGCGCGCCGAGCGCCTTGAGTTGCTCGGTGAGCACGCCTTTCTTGCCGAGCCAATGCACCCGCGCCTCATCGAGCGCGGTGAGATCGGCGCACGCGGCAACCGCAGCGAGCGCCTCCTGCGCGAGGTCGGTCAGGTCGACCAAGAGCGGCCCGCCGTCAGCTCATGCCGAGGGCGGTCTTTGCCTGCTGCGCCAGCGCACCGAAGGCCGCGGTGTCGTGCACCGCGATGTCGGCGAGCACCTTGCGGTCGATCTCGACGCCGGCCTTGTTCAGTCCGTTGATGATGCGGCTGTAGGAAAGGCCGTAGATACGCGCCGCCGCGTTGATACGCGTGATCCACAGCGCGCGGAACTCACGCTTGTTCTGCCGCCGGTCGCGGTAGGCGTACTGCCCCGCCTTGATGACGGCCTGCTTCGCCGCGCGATAGACCTTGCGCCGGGCGTTGTAGTAGCCCTTCGCCTTGCCAAGAACTTTCTTGTGACGGCGGCCGGCCGTCACGCCACGCTTTACTCGTGCCATAGTGCTGCTCGCTTAACGCTGATAGGGGAGAAGCTGCTCGAGGCGGCCCACATCGGTGTGGTCCACGAGACTCGAGCCGCCGGAGCGCGCCTGGCGTTTGACCTTGCGGTTCTTGTGGCCGAGATTGTGACGGCGATTCGCCGCGTACCGCTTGAAGCCTTTCGCTGTCTTGCGAAAACGCTTGGCTGCGGCCCGGTTGGTTTTCAACTTGGGCATTGTTCAACTCCTCGTTTATGTAGCCCCGTTCGCAAGGCGCTCGCGCACCCGCTACGGGCGAACGCTCGGAACGGCCTCGCGGCCGCGCTGAGCGTTACTTCTTTTTCGGTGCAAAGACCATGATCATCTGCTTGCCTTCCATGAGCGGGTTCTGCTCGACCACCGCATGCGCGGCGAGGTCGGTGGAAACCCGGTCGAGGAGCTTGCGACCGATGTCCTGGTGCACCATCTCACGGCCACGGAACCGCAAGGTTACCTTGGCCTTATCGCCCTCGGTCAGGAAGCGGGTGAGATTACGCAGCTTGATCTGGTAATCCGACTCGCCCGTGCCGGGACGAAATTTCACTTCCTTGACCTGAATCTGCTTCTGCTTGCGCTTGGCGGAGTGGGCCTTCTTGTTCTGCTCGAACAGGAACTTGCCGTA
>DASQRV010000013.1:0-13693 GCA_035642735.1 Steroidobacteraceae bacterium | reverse complement strand
GGCGCAGGGCGGCCCACCGTACGGGCTGCTGCAGAAGTGCACCTACTGCGCTGTGGTCTTTCTCGGCCTGCCGCTCATGATGCTGACCGGCCTCGCGATGTCTCCGGCCATGACCGCCGCCTACCCATTCCTCTCCGGGATGTGGGGTGGAACCCAGTCCGCCCGAACCATTCACTTCTGCGTGTTCATCGCGTTGATGCTGTTCGTCGTCATCCACCTCGTCATGGTGAGCCTCTCCGGATTCCGTCGGCAGATGCGTGCCATGACCTTTGGAAAGCTCACATGAAGACCGGCCACGTGATCACCAGCCGCCGCACGATCCTCACCGGACTCACATCGGGCGCGGGGCTGCTGCTCGCCGGTTGTCCGGACACGCAACCGCCCACCTACGGCAACGTGCTGCGGATGGCGGACAACCTCACTTACCGGGCGCAGCGCCTGTTGCTGCCCCGAAACTCCCTCGCCCGCGAATACGATCGGCGCGACATCACTTCGATCCCCGCCATCGGCACTACCAATCCCGCGAACCCCCACGAGGACCTGTTCGATGCCGCAGGGGGCGCCGCTTACGAGCGCTTGCAGCGCGGGGACTTCGCCGACTGGCGGCTGCGGATCGAAGGCAGCGTCACCCGGCCGGGCAGCTGGTCGTTGAGCGACCTGAGGCGCTTCCCGGCCCGGACGCAGATCACCCGGCACACCTGCGAGGAAGGCTGGTCGGCGATCGCCGAGTGGACCGGGGTGCCCCTGCACCGCGTGCTCGAAGCCGCGGGGATCCGGCCGGGCGCGCGGTTCGTGAATTTCCACGCGTTCGATGCGGTCGTCGACAGCATCGACATGTTCGATGCCCTGCATCCCCAGACGATTCTCGCCTACGGCATGAACGGCCGTGACTTGCCGGTCGCGCACGGGGCGCCGCTGCGCGTTCGCGTGGAAAGACAGCTCGGGTACAAGAGCGTGAAGTTCATCCACCGCATCAGCGTGACGGACGAGTTCTACGACCCCGGTAAGCTCGGCCCCCTGCAGGCGGGTTGGGCCTGGTACGTCGGGATCTGAGCGCCGACGCGGGCGTCAGCCCTTACAGGATGTAGCGGCTGAGGTCCTCGTCCTGCACCAGTTTGCCGAGGTGCGCGTCGACGTACTTGCCGTCGATCGTGACCTTGCCCGCGCCATCACCCGCCCGCTCGCTGGCATCGTAGGACACGCTCTCGAGCAGCCGTTCGATGACCGTCTGCAGGCGCCGCGCGCCGATGTTCTCGGTGCGCTCGTTGACCTGGAAGGCGATCTCGGCGATGCGGCGTACGCCATCGGGCGCGAATTCCACCTGCACGCCCTCGGTCGCCATGAGCGCCTTGTATTGCGCGGTGAGCGAGGCGTCGGGTTCGGTGAGGATGCGCACGAAGTCCCCGACCTTCAGCGAGTCGAGCTCGACCCGGATCGGCAGCCGCCCCTGTAGCTCCGGGATGAGGTCCGAGGGCTTTGACAGGCTGAAGGCGCCGGAAGCGATGAACAGCACGTGATCGGTCTTCACCGGCCCGTACTTGGTCGCGACGGTGGAGCCCTCCACGAGCGGCAGCAGGTCGCGCTGCACGCCCTCGCGCGAGACGTCGGCACCGATCGTTTCCTGGCGGCGCGTCACCTTGTCGATCTCGTCGATGAACACGATGCCGTTCTGCTCGGCGCTCGCGAGCGCCTGGATCTTGAGCTCGTCCTCGTTGATGAGCTTGCCGGCCTCCTCGTCGGTGAGGAGCTTCAGCGCCTCGCGCACCTTCACCTTGCGGGTGCGGGTGCGCTGGCCGCCGAGATTCTGGAACATCGCCTGCAGCTGCTGCTGCATCTCTTCCATCCCGGGCGGCGCCATGATCTCGACTGCGGCGGGCACGGCGCGCAGCTCGATCTCGATCTCGCGGTCGTCGAGCTCGTGCTCGCGCAGCATCTTGCGGAATTTCTGGCGCGTCTCGCCGTCACGGGCCGTGGAAGGCTCGTCGGTGGAGAAGCCCATCATGCGCGGCTTCGGCAACAGCGTGTCGAGCACACGCTCCTCGGCCGCATCGAGCGCGCGCTCGCGCACCTTGGCCATCTCCTGCTCGCGCGTCATCTTGACCGCGACGTCGGCGAGCTCCTTGACGATCGAGTCCACGTCGCGACCGACGTAGCCGACCTCGGTAAACTTGGTCGCCTCCACCTTGACGAACGGGGCGTTGGCGAGCTTTGCCAGGCGACGCGCAATCTCGGTCTTGCCGACGCCGGTCGGGCCGATCATGAGGATGTTCTTCGGGGTGATCTCCTGGCGCAGGGGCTCCTGCACCTGCATGCGCCGCCAGCGGTTGCGCAGCGCGATGGCCACGGCGCGCTTGGCCGCGTCCTGCCCGACGATGTGCTTGTCGAGCTCCTGAACGATCTGCCGGGGTGTAAGCGATGACATGAGATTTAGGCTCCCGTGCCCTTGCGCAGTTCCTCGATGACGATGTTGCGGTTGGTGTAGATGCAGATGTCGGCGGCGATGTTGAGCGAATGCTCGACGATGGTGCGCGCCTCCAGCGGCGAGGCCTCGAGCAGCGCACGCGCCGCGGCGAGCGCGTACTGCCCACCGGAGCCGATCGCGGCGACGTCGTGATCGGGCTCGATCACATCGCCATTGCCGGAGATCACGAACAGCTTGTCAGGGTCGCCGACCAGCAGCAGCGCTTCGAGCCGCCGCAGGTAGCGATCCGAGCGCCAGTCCTTGGCGAGCTCGATGGCGGCCCGCGTCAGGTTGCCGTATTTCTCGAGCTTGCCCTCGAAGCGCTCGAACAACGTGAAGGCATCGGCGGTACCGCCGGCGAAGCCCGCCAGCACCTTGCCGTCGGCGAGGCGGCGCACCTTGTGGGCGCTGCCCTTCATGACGGTGTTGCCGAGAGTGACCTGGCCGTCACCGCCGAGCGCAATGGCGCCGTTGCGGCGTACGCCGAGGATGGTCGTACCGTGCGGATCGAAGAAGGGTCGCTGGTTCATGATTACACTCGAGCTTGGCTTCGCTCCCGCGGGCTTGCCAAGGAGCGCTGACAGGAGGCAGGGCCACCACCCCGCGGGCCTAGGCCTTGCGGCGTGCCCGGGGGTGGGTTGCGTCGTAGATGCGGGCTAGGTGCTGGAAGTCAAGGTGGGTATAGATCTGCGTGGTCGAGATGGCGGCGTGACCCAGCAGTTCCTGCACCCCGCGCAGCTCGCCGCCCGACTCGAGCAGATGCGAGGCAAAGGAATGGCGGAACAGATGCGGGTGCACGTGCACCCCGAGTCCCTGCCGCCGCGCCCACAGCGCCACGCGCACCTGTACCGCGCGCGGGCCGAGCCGCGCACCGTTGCGCCCGACGAACAGCGCGTTCTCATCGGGCCGGGCGAACGCGGCGCGCTCCTGCAGCCAGGCGCGCAGCGCGCGCAGCGCGAGGCGCCCGACCGGGAGGATACGGGCCTTGCGGCCCTTGCCGAGCACGTGCACGACGCCGTCCTTGAGGTCGAGGCTCGAGACATCGAGGCCCACCAGCTCCGCGAGGCGCAGCCCCGAGGAGTAGAGCAGCTCCATCAGCGCGCGATCGCGTGAGATGAGAGGATCACCCTGCGCCGGGATCTGCAGCAGCCGCGCCATCTGATCGGCGTCGAGCGTCTGCGGCAGGCGGCGCGCGGCCTTCGGCGCGCGCACTTCGGCAGCCGGATTGCCGCTGACGCGGGCGCTGCGGCGTTGACGTGCGCCGGCGGACCCCGCGCTCGCCGCGGCGCTCCTGCCGGTCTCCGCCGCCGCCTCGCGCAGCAGGAAGGCGTAGAAGCTGCGCACCGCCGACAGGCGCCGCTGGATGCTGCGTGGGGAGAGCCCACCCTTGTGCGAATGAGCGGCGAAGCGGCGCACGTGCTGTGAGTCGAGCGCGCCCCATTCGGCGATGCCTTCGCGGTCGCAGAACCTGACGAGCGCCGCAAGATCGCGCGCGTAGCTCTGATCGGTGTGCGCCGAGAGCTGCCGCTCACTGCTGAGGTAGCGCCGGAACCGGGTGAGCCATTCGAGCGCGGCGGGGGTCACCGGCGCGCCGTCTCAGGAAGGGCGTTCGCAGCGCAGTGAGTCGGTCACCAGATCCGCAAGGCGAGCCAGGAACTCGGTGCTCATGCCCGGGTGAAAGCGATCGCGGTCGGGGCTGCCGAGCGCGAGCAGTCCGAGCGCGCCCTTCTCGCCGAGCGGCACGAGGGCGACGGATCCGAGCTCGAGGCCCTCGGGGCCGAACAGGAACTCGCGCTGCGAGTCGCGTGCCTGGCCACAGCGCGGCTTGCCACTCGCGAACAGCGACTCGAAGGACTTCAGGTTCGGATCATCGGGCGGCACGCTGCGCACGAAGCGCGGCGTCAACGGGTCGGCGCACGCTGCACCGATCAACACCAACGCCGCGTGGAAGGCATCGAAGTCCTCGCGCAGACCCGCCTCGATCCGCGTGAGCGCCTCGGCACGCGGCACGACCCGCACCAGGCGGCGCGTGAAGCGGTGCAGCCGCTCGGCAATGGCGTCATTGGCACGCGCTACGCGCACCAGCTCGGCGAGCTTCCCCTCGAGCTGCGCCTGCTTCTCGCGCAGCACCTCGATCTGCCGCTCGACCAGCGAGATGGTCGAGCCGCCGCGGGCGTGCGGCAGCTTCAGTCGCGCGAGCACCCCCTGGTGGCGCTCGAAGAACTCGGGATGGCGCTGCAGGTAGGCGGCGATGCCTTCTTCTTCGCTGTCCGCTGCGGCAAGACCGCGAGCCTCTCGTGTCGTCATATTGCTCTAGACCTCGACTTGACCCTGGAAAGATATCTGTACCGGGCCGGTCAGCCAGATGTTTTCCCCAACACCGCCCCAGTTTACCCGCAACGCGCCGCCGCGCACGCTCACGCGCACGCCCCCATCGAGCCACCCGCGCCGCCCCGCAACCGCGACAGCCGCACAGGCGCCGGTGCCGCAGCTGAGCGTTTCGCCCGCGCCGCGCTCGTACACGCGCAGCCGTACTTCCCCGCGCGAGACGATCTCGAGAAAGCCGGTGTTGACGCGTTTCGGGAAACGCGGGTGGCGCTCGATCAAAGGCCCGAGGGTGGCGACAGGGACGTCGTCGACCGATGCCACGGTCACTACCGCGTGGGGGTTGCCGAGCGAGACGACCATGATCTCGAGTCGCTGACTAGCCACTTCCAACGCATAGCTGTCCGCCTCGGCCGCGGCGTCGAAGGGGAGCGAGCGCGGATTGAAATCGGGCACCCCGAGATCGACCGAAACCGCGCCGTCCGCCGCGAGGCGTGCGCGAATCACTCCGGCCGCGCTCTCGAGCGCGAGCTCACCGTCGCGGGCGCGACCGCGGCGCCCGAGGAGAGCCGCGAGGCAGCGGGCACCGTTGCCACACTGCTCGACCTCGGCGCCGTCGGCGTTGAAGACCCGGTAGTGCGCCGCGCTGTCCGCGCGCCGCGGCGCATCGAGCAACAGCGCCTGGTCGAAGCCGATGCCGGTGCGGCGATCCGCCAGTGCCCGCAGCCGGGCCGGATCGAGGAGGGAATCGGGGATCGGCGCATCGAACACCACGAAGTCGTTGCCGACCCCGTGCATCTTCGTGAATTCGACGCGCATTTCGCTGAAGCATAGCCGAAACGTGGCGCGCGCGGACCCCACCCGGGCGAGCTGTGCGAACTGGCGCACGTCAGTCGCGCAGTGCCGCGCGCTCCCTGAAGAGACACCGGTACATGACCGTGAAGATTCCCGCCTGCACCGCCCGCGCGGCCGCGCTCTCATCGACGACCCCCTCCTGCAGCCACAGCGCCGGCAGCTGCAGACGAATGCACGCCTCGACGATGCCCGCGATGTGCTCGCGGCGGCGGAAGACATCGACGATGTCGACCCGCTCGTCGGACGCCAGCACCTCCGGCAGCTGATCGAGCGAGGGGACCGCCGGCTCACCGAGGATGGACTCGGCGAACGGATTCACGGGGATGATCCGGTAGCCGAAGCGCTGCAAGGCCTTCGCCACGCCGTGACTCGGCCGCGTCCGGTCGGGCGAGAGTCCGACGACGGCGATGGTGCGCGCGGCGCGCAGGAGCTTCGCCACCTCCTCCGCCTTCGGGTTCACGAACATGATGGCTCGATGGCCCTCGCCTTCGTGGACGTCTAGTCTAGCGATGGTGATTGACAGCTTGAGGACACGAGCCGACTTGCGCTTGACCCGGAGGCGGCGTTGAGGAGCCCGTCTGCACGCAGAAGACTGACGCTTGCCTGCAGCGCGTTACTCCTTTGCGCTCAGCCGGCAGCCCGGGGAGGTGCCCCTGCAGCTGGTCAGACCCTCAACAGCGTCACCTTTTCCCGCTACACGGAGCGCTCTGACAACGCGGAGCTCGCGCGGCGCCTGTTGAGCCCGTTCGCCGCGGCGCGGTTGAAACGCGACCTGGTCCGTTCCGGGAGCGATTTGACCGGGCAGCCGGTCAACCTCGCAGACGAGAAGTTCATCGTCTACATCCCGACGCAGCGCCCGCCGAAGGGTTTTGGTCTGCTGGTTTTCGTGCCACCGTGGGACGACGCGCGGCTTCCGCCCGGCTGGTCGACGGCACTCGACCATTACGGCGTCATTTTCGTCAGCGCCGCCCGCTCGGGCAACGATGCCAACGCGTTTGGCCGGCGCGAGCCCCTCGCTCTGCTCGCCGCCGAGAACATCATGGCGCAGTACCCGGTGGACCCGGAACGCACTTACGTCGGCGGTTTCTCGGGTGGCTCGCGGGTGGCGCTGCGTCTGGCGCTCGGCTATCCGGACTTGTTTCGCGGGGCGATATTGAATGCGGGCAGTGACCCGATCGGCAGCCGCGAAATACCTCTTCCCCCCCGCGACCTGTTCCTGAAGTTCCAAAGCTCCACCCGCATCGCCTACGTGACCGGTGAGCGGGATACCGCCCATGCGACCGACGATTCCCTGAGCCTGAGATCCATGCACCGCTGGTGCGTCTTCAACACGGACAATCAGACCGAGGCGCGCGCCGAGCATGCCGTCGCCGGCGCCGCCGCCCTGTCCAGGGCGCTGCGCTACCTGGAGGAGAGCGCTCAGGCCGAGCCGGAGCGACTCGCCAGGTGCCGGGCCGGTCTCGACGGCGAACTGACCAGCAGTCTCGACGGCGTGGACGCCCTCATCGCGCAGGGACGGCGTGACGATGCGCAGAAACAGCTCGCAGCCATCGATGAGCGCTTCGGCGGCCTCGCGGCGCCGCGTAGCGTCGAACTCGCTGCGCGCTTGCCGTGAGCCCGTGGAGTCATGAAGAAGAGGGGGGCCGTGGCCCCCCTCCGGAGTGGCGTCCGCTGCGACTCGATGCCGTCAGCGGACCGGCGTCAGGGGCTAAAGAACTTGGCGTCGAAGCGAACGTAGTAGAACGCACCGTTGAACCCGAAGGGGCCACCGGTACGCGGGTACACCTGGCCGTCGATCAGACCACCCGTGGTCGAATAGACGGTGTTGGCGGACGAGTTCGCGATCTTGTCGGGAAAGGTGTTGGTGATATTTCTGCCGCCGATCGCCAGAGTGATGTCTTTCCACACCCGGTATGACAGATCCAGATCGGTCGTCCACTTGGCGCCAAAGAGCTGGCCCGGATAGTCGTTCTCATCGCGCCAGGTGCCGTAGTAGTTCTGCTGCAGCCTGGCGGCGAACGGCCCCACGCGGTACTCGAGGCCGATATTCACGCGCTCATTCGGCGCGTAGTGCATGATGTCGATGATGCGCGATTGAGAAATCACGGTCGGGTTGTAGTTGGGTACGGTCGTCTTGTTGTAGTTGTAGGCGAGAGTCGTCGACAGTACCCCCGGGCCGAGGTGGAACGGGTAGGTCCCGACGACATCGACGCCCTTGGTATGGGTGTCGAATCCGTTGGTGAAGTACTGCACCGTACCCCCCGCACCGACGTAGCGGAGCGCCGGCAGCTGGGCGATATCCGCGTCCGTCACGGTGAACTGCTGCGAGATACCGATGCGGTCGGTCACCTTGATGCGGTAGCCATCGATGGTGAGCAGCATCCTCTCGAGGGGCGTCAGCACGATGCCCGCGCTCGCGTTCTTGGATTTTTCGGGCTTGAGCGGTACCGCGCCGTAGAACTGCGCGATCGGGCTGGTCACCGGGTAAGTGCCGATCTGCACCTGGTTGGCCGTGCCCGGGACGAAGGTCGTCGACAGCGTCTGCACGTTCGACTGGCCCGGTGTCGGAGCGTGGAAACCGGTGCTGTAGGTGCCACGCAGAGCCAGCCAGTCGGTCACCCGCAAGCGCGCCGAGAACTTGCCGTTGGTGGTGGAACCGAAGGACTGATAGTCCTCGTAGCGCCCGGCGATACCGAGCGTGAGGTTCTGGAGGACATCGGCCTCCAGGTCGAGGTAGACCGCAGAGTTGTGCTGCGAGGCATCGACCGAGGTGCTGAGGCCGCCGTAGCCGTTGGACGCGGTCGATTGGGTGGCGTTGTGGGGGGTGCCGTCCGGATTCAGCGCTCGTGTGCAGACTCCGGCAGTGCAGGTGTACAGCGGCTGGAAGGCGTAGGGACCCGCAGCGTAGGAGGGCTGATCACCCAGGAACTGCGAGTAGAGCTCATCGTGCCACTCCAGGCCGGCCGCGACCGAGAGCGGGCTCGCAAACGCCGCCACCGCCCAGGGGTAGGTGACATCGAAATTGAACGTCGTCTCCTGCTGCTGGAACTTGCCGTCGTAGAAGCTGGTCGGCGAGGTCGGCCCGAGCGACGGATTCACGGTATTGCGCAACGAGACATCGAGCGAGTTCTGCGCCAAGGTGCCCGACAGGTCGTAGGTCATGCCGAAACTGGTCGTACCCTTGTAGCCGAGGTTGGCGAACACCTGGTTGGTCGTGCCGTAGAACCGCGGCGTGAAGCCCGAGGGAAACACGGACGTGAAGTTGAACGTGTTGCCGTCCAGGATGTAGCCGCCGGTCGGGCATCCAACGAGGTTGGCCGTGCACGGGTCCAGGTAGATGTTGTTGAACGCCGGATGGTTACCGAACGTGATGCCGCTCGTCCGGTCCATGACGGTCAGCGGCAGGCGATAGTTGAAGCTCTCGTTGGTGTCGATGTGCGCATAGTTCACCAGGAAGTACAACTGATCGCTGTTGGAAAGGGTCACGCCGCCATTCAAGAGGCTCTTGAAGCTCTCCGAGGGCGGTGTACCCCACTGCTGCACCGGACCGGGGTAATGGGGCAACCCGGCAGCGAGATCCGGATAGTTCTCGGCGAGCGCCAGCGCCGAGGGACGCGTCACGTTGCGCACGGTCTGGTCGTTGCGCGCGTACTCGGCACTGAAGTTGGCGAAGCCCTCGCTCGACAGGGGCAGTCCGAAGTTGAGGGCCAGCAGCCGATCCTTGCCGTCGTTGCTCCACTGCGATCCGGGGAAGTACTCACCGTACCGGCCCATGACCTGCAGGCCCGAGGCGTCGGTACGGAACTGGTAATTCAGCACCCCCGCGATCGCATCCGAGCCGTACTGTGCCGAGGCGCCATCGCGCAGAACTTCCAGGCTCTTCACGGAGATGGCGGGGATCGAGGCCAGGTCGGGCCCCTGGGAACCGAACGCCAGCTCGGTCTCGCCGCCCTGGTACACCTGGACCAGTGCCGAGCGGTTCATGCGCTTGCCGTTGAGCATCACGAGCATTTCGTCTGACGGCAGGCCACGCAACGAGGGCGAGCGAACAAAGCTCGAGGCATCCGAGATCGGGTTCTGCCCGACGACGAAAGAGGGCACGAGATTCGTCAGCGCGTCCAGCATGTTGCTTTGGGGCTGGGTTGCGATGTCGCTGCCCGGTATCACATCGATCGGCGCCGCGGAGTCCGCGACCGTGCGGTCGCGGCGGCGCGTGCCGGTTATGATGACCTCGGCCGTTGTGTCGGCCGCGCCAGCTGCGCTGGTCGCCTCAGCTCCGGATTTTCCGCTCGGCGCATCGGCTGCTGTATCTGCAACCGCTGAGGTCGATGCGCTGAACAGGCCGACACCAGCGAACAGGCTCGCCATCACAAGGGCGAGCCACCTCGAATGCGGGGATAGACGTACCATCGAACCTCCCTTGAACACCTAAAAGTGTTGCTTTTATGACACTGACGGGAACGCTGCCATATTATGGAGAACTGCTGAGCTTGCAACAATATGTTTCAGTCTTTGTTGCCCATAACCGACGGCATGATTCGTGCTGGTGACGCCCGGCCTGGACCCACTTCTATGAAGACTCACACCGACTATCGATTGCGGCAGGCAACCGACGCCGATACGCCGGCCATCGGCGTACTCATTGCCCGCTCGATCCGTCAGCTGGGTGCAGCGGATTACACGCCGGCACAGATCGAAGGAGCGCTGCAGGGGGCGTTTGGCGTCGACACATCGTTGATCCGCGATCAGACCTATTTTGTCGTCACCGCCGGTAGCGGTGCGCTGCTCGCTTGCGGGGGCTGGAGCAGGCGCCGCACACTCTTTGGCGCCGACACGGGCGTCGAGCGCGACGACGCCTTGCTCGATCCGCAACTCGACGCGGCGAGGATCCGGGCATTTTTCGTGGATCCGGCCCATGCGCGGCGAGGTCTTGGGCGACTGATGCTGGAGCACTGTGAGGCGGAGGCCGTGCGCAGCGGCTTTACCCGCTTCGAGCTCATGGCGACCTTGCCGGGAAAGCGCCTCTATGAGCGTTGCGGGTACACTGCACGCGAGCCGCTCACCTACCCGCTCCCCGGCGGGGAGCGGATTACCTTTGTGCCCATGTGGAAGGCGCTGAGTCCCGTTGGGTGAAGCCCTCTTGGGGACATTGAGCCCGCACCAACACAACGTACGCATCGAGCCACACGGCCGCACCCTGGTGGTCGCGGCGGATCAGCCGGTGCTCGAGGCGGCACTCGCCGCGGGGCTCAACCTGCCGCACAGCTGCAAGTCCGGGCACTGCAGCTCGTGCCGCGCGCGGCTCCTCAAGGGGGAGATCCGTTATCCGGGCGGCCGCCCGCCGGGTATCAGCCTCGAGGAGGAGCGCGACGGGCACATCCTGCTGTGCCAGGCGCGCGCGGCATCCGACCTCACGGTGGAAGCGCGCCTCATTGCGAGCGTCGCCGACGTCGAGATCAAGACGCTCCCGTGCCGCATCGCCGCCCTCACGGCGCTCGCGCCCGATGTGATGCAGGTGCTGCTGCGGCTGCCGGCGGTTGAGCGCATACGCTTTCACGCCGGACAGTACCTCGATGTGCTGCTCCCGAGCGGCCGGCGCCGCAGCTTCTCCATCGCGAGCCCCCCGCACGACAGCGAGCTCCTCGAGCTGCACGTGCGGCGGGTGAGTGGCGGCGGTTTCACCGAGCGGCTGTTCGGGGCCGGCGGCACGAGCGATGCACAGCTGACGGTCGGATCGCTGCTGCGGGTCGAAGGACCCATCGGACAGTTCAGCTACCGCGAGGGACAGGGTCCGGTGCTGATGATCGCCGGTGGCACCGGCTTCGCGCCGCTGAAGTCGATGCTGCGCCACGCCCTCGAGACCGGCAGTGGGCGCGACATCCATCTCTACTGGGGCGCCCGCCACGCGCACGACATCTACGAGCAGGCACGCGTGCTCGAGTGGGTGCAGCGCCATCCGCGGCTCACATTCACCGCGGTGCTGTCGGAGCCCACCGCGCCCGAAGCGGCTCACAGCCGCGTGGGCTTCGTGCACGACGCGGTGCTCGCCGATCACCCGGACCTCAGCGCCATGGAAGTGTATGCGGCAGGCCCCCCGGCGATGATCGAGGCGATACGCGCGAGCTTCCCGCGCCATGGCCTGCCGGCCGGGCGACTTTATTTCGATTCGTTCGATTACGCGCCCGACGCTGGCCGCCGCTAGCCCCGTGCGTCTAGCGCGCCGGCACGTACGGGTAGATCTCGTCCGCGATCCAGTAGTTCGCGAGGAGCACCGCGAACAGCACCCCGCCGAGCCACGGCGCCCAGCGCCAGCGCCGCCAGCGGCTGCGGAACGAGGAGTACTGCAGCGGGATATCGACGAGATAGGCCGCGCAGTAGCACAGGTTCGCGAGCGCCGCGAGCACGATGAGCAACAGCAATGGCTGGAGAGTAAACACCCCACGAAAATGCGGCCACGTGAGGCCGAGCCACGCCAGCACCACCGTCGCCAGCAGCAGGTTGTAGGCAATGCGCCGCGGCTCCCAGTAGCGCAGCGCGTCAGCGAGCAGGGGCCGCAGTGGCGGTGCCGGAGTCATGGCTCTCATCGCATGCCGCCGAACATCTCGGCGTAGTCCTCGATGGCGGCGCGAATGACCTCGGCGGCCGCGGCGTAGCCGTAGCGGCCGCTGACGCGCAGCCTGGGCGGCTCATCGGGAACGAGCTTGTAGGTGGCAAAGTAATGCTCGATGCGCTCGAGCAGCGCCGCCGGCAGATCGCCGATCTCCTGCGCCTCGCCCCAGACGTAATCGCCCTCGAGCACCGCGATGATCTTGTCGTCGGCCTCGCCGCGATCGATGATCTTCAGTCCCCCCACCACGCGGGCGCGCAGCAGCACCTCGGAATGATTGATCGGGCGCTCGCTGATGACGCAGATGTCGAGCGGATCGCCATCGCCACGCTCGCAGTCTTCGGCGAGACGCCGCACCCGCTCGCCGCAGTAGGTCTGCGGAATGAAGCCGTAGAGCGAGGGCGGCTGCGAGGAGGTGCGCTGCGGGCGGTCGACGCGCAGGTAGCCGGACGCCTTGTCGACTTCGTACTTCATGAGATCGAACGGGGTGATCTCGATATAGGCGTTGACGACGCGCGGCGCGTTCGCCCCCGGCTCCAGGCCGTGCCAGGGGTGCGGTCGCCAGCGCGAGTACGAGCTCGAGTCCGCCACGCTGCGGATTGTAGCGTCGGACTGCTATTCTTACGACGCCGTCACGGATGACGCTACATGGAACCGGCCAGGTTCACGAGGAGCGTCGCATGACCCACGCGGCGATCACGGGCTGGGGGAAGTGCCTGCCACCCGCCGTTCTCAGCAATCAGGATCTGTCCACCATGCTCGACACGAGCGATGAGTGGATCGTGAGCCGCACCGGTATCCGGGAGCGGCGCATCTCGCACGTCGGGCTGGAGGAGCTCGCCTACGTCGCAGCGGCGCGGGCGCTCGCCGCCGCAGGGCTCGCGGGCGCCGACACGGAGCTGATCGTGTTCGGCAGCTGCAGCTACGACGACCAGGTGCCCAACATGGCCTCGGGGGTACAGCTGCGCCTCGGCGCGCACTCCGCCGCGGCCCTGGACATCAACACCGCGTGCACCAGCTTTCTCTATGGCCTGTCGACCGCGACTGCTCTCATCCGCACCGGCGTCGTGAGGAACGCCGTGGTGATTGGCGCCGAGCTCATCTCGCCGTTCATGGACTGGAGCGACCGCGATGTCGCCGTGCTGTTCGGCGACGGGGCCGCGGCCGTCGTGCTGCAGGCGACCGACGAGGAGGAAGGCCTGCTGGCCGAGAAGCTCGGCTGCTACGCGGACTCGCGCGAGACGCTGCGCGTACAGGGTATGGGCGGCCGCTATGCCAACCGCGGTGTCCTCTACGGCATCACCCGCTGGCAGTTCGAAGGCCAGGAGATCTTCAAGCGCGCGGTGCAGGGCATGGCCGGTGCGTGCGAGGGGGCGCTGGCCCGGGCCGGAGTCGGCACCGCCGACGTCGGGCTGCTGGTGCCGCACCAGGCAAACCTGCGCATC
>DASQRV010000012.1:0-5105 GCA_035642735.1 Steroidobacteraceae bacterium | reverse complement strand
ACTACGCGGTGTTCGGCGAGGCGACGTGGGATATCACCTCCCACCTGTCGTTTCTGGCGGGTTTGCGGCAATTCAAGTACGACAACTCCCTCGAGGGGTATCGCGGTTATGGTCTCAACAATCCGCTCAGCGCCCAGAGCGGCCTCGGCGAGGCGGGGATGTGCGACTTCACCTATCAATTCCAGGGTGCGCCGTGTCTGAGCTTCAACAAGAGCACCAGCGGTACCGGTAATACACCGAAATTCACCCTGACCTACAAGTTCGACCCCGACCGCCTGATATACGCCACCTACTCGAAGGGGTTCCGGCCGGGCGGCATCAACCGCGTCGGCAACCTGCCGCCCTATCAGGCGGACTTCCTGAAGAACTACGAGATCGGGTGGAAGACCAGCTGGTTCGACAATCACCTGCGCTACAACGGCGCGATCTTCCGCGAGGACTGGAATAACTTTCAGTTCGCCTTCCTCGGCGCCAACGGCCTGACGCGCATCGCCAACGCCGGGGCGGCGCGCTCGACGGGCATCGAGCAGGAGTTGCAGTGGGCAGTCGCGCACGGCTTCTCGCTGGGGGCCGGGCTCACGCTGCTCAATCCGCGGCTCACCAAGCCCTATTGCGGTGTCATCGACGCCAACGGCAGCCCGATCACCGATTGCCCATCGGCCGCGGCGCCCAATCCACCGCAGGCCCCGAGCGACCAGCAGTTGCCGGGCACCTCCAAGGTGAAGGGCAACCTGATCGCGCGCTACGACTTTCCGCTGGCCGGGTGGCAGGCGTACGGGCAGGGCGCCTACGTCTATCAGAGTGCCCAATGGTCCGACCTGCGAACCGTACAGCGCGAGGAGATCGGTGTCGCGCCCGCATTCGGAACTCTCGATCTCGCAGCCGGCATCGGCCGCGACAGTTACTACATCGACCTGTTTCTCACCAACGTGTTCGATGAGCGCGGCCAGCTGTTCCGTTTCAATCAGTGCGCCTCGTGCAGTATCGTCGCGAACTACGCCGTTCCGACGCAGCCGCGAACGATCACGCTCAGGTTCTCGCAGAAGTTCTGACCGCCAGGGCCCGCCGCGGCCGCATCCGGCCGCGGCGTGAGCGCACCTGACGTGGCGGCGTGCGCCACGCTCAGCCGAGGTATGAACCGATGAATGTGCGTGCGGCGACGCGCCGTTATGAGGCCTGGCTGGCGCGGACGGTGCCGCTGGTACCCGCGGACCTGCGGCTCAAACATCGGCTCATGGCGGCCGATCCCTTCTCGTTCCTGCGGGCAACGTTCTATCGTTGGGCGCAGATCTGGCCTGAAGTCTGCGCCGAGCTCGGTGAGGCTCCCACGGTGCTCGCGATCGGTGACCTGCACATCGAGAACTTCGGCACCTGGCGCGATGCGGAGGGACGCCTCATCTGGGGCGTCAACGATTTCGACGAGACGGTGACGCTGCCGTATACGCAGGACCTGGTGCGCCTCGCCACGAGCGCGCTGCTCGCCATCGAGGAGGCGCGCATCTCCATCTCCGCCCGGCGCGCGTGCGCGGCGATCCTCGGGGGCTATACCGAGTCACTGCGCGGCGGCGGCGGGGCAGCAGTGCTCGCCGAGCGCTACCGCTGGCTGCGGGATCTCGCGATCGCACGCCTCAAGGATCAGCGCCCGTTCTGGAATCACCTGCGGGCACTCGCCGACGCGCCGGCACACTGGCACCCGCACGCGCGGCGATTGCTGCAGGGGGCGCTTCCGGTGGAGGGCCTGACCGTGCGCTTCGTCCAGCGCCAGGCGGGAGCCGGGAGCCTCGGCCGCGTCCGCCTCGTGGCGCTCGCCGACTGGCGTGGCGGCATGGTCGCTCGCGAGGCAAAGCCGCTCGCGCCGTCCGCCTGGCTGTGGGCGCAGGGGTCCCGCCTGCTGCCGCCGCGCTACCGCGAGATCATCCGCTGTGCCGTGCGCGTGCCCGATCCGTTCCTCAGCGTCCACGGCAAGTGGCTCATCCGGCGCCTCGCCCCCGATGGCAGCCGCATCGAGCTCGCGAGCCTGCCCCGCAACCGCGATGAGCATCGCCTGCTGTGGATGATGGGCTGGGAGACGGCCAACATGCACCTCGGCAGCCCGGACAAGGCGCGTCCGATACTCGCCGACCTCGCGGAGCGCAAGAGCAGTTGGCTCGCGAGCGCGGCGGCCCGCATGGCGCAGGCGGTCGAGCGGGACTGGCGCAAGTGGCGCAAACTCTCGCGCCGCCGCTGAGCGACTGAAGGCATGCTGCGTGCGCCGGGGCGAGGCATGCCCGGATCGCAGGCGGCACGAGTCCTGCTTAGACTAGTGCAACACGGAGGCTCCTCGTCCCATGAAAGACCTCACTCAGGGGCCGATCAGCCGGCTGCTCGTGGCGATGGCCGTACCCATCGCCATCGGCATGCTGTTCCAGACGCTGTACTTCATCGTCGACCTGTACTTCGTCTCGCGCCTCGGGGATGCGGCCATCGCGGGGGTGAGTACCGCGGGCACCGTGACCTTCGTGATCCTGGCCCTCACTCAAATGCTCGGCGCCGGCACGGTCGCCTTGGTGTCCCACGCCGCGGGCCACAAGGACAAGGTGCAGGCGAACCTGGTCTTCAACCAGTCGGTGCTGCTCTCGGCCGTGTGCGGAGTGCTCACCCTCGTGTGGGGCTTTCTGGCCGGCGGGGTCTACGTGCGCTGGGTCGCCGCCGATGCCGCCGCGGTGGCCGCCGGCACGGCGTACCTCTACTGGTACACGCCGGGACTCGCCCTGCAGTTCGCGCTCGTTGCGCTGGGCTCGGCGCTCCGCGGTACTGGCATCGTGAAGCCGACCATGGTGGTACAGATGCTGACCGTGGTTCTGAACACCGTGCTGGCGCCGATCCTCATCAGCGGCTGGCTCACGCACCATCCTTTCGGGACGGCCGGCGCAGGACTCGCGAGCAGCATCGCGGTCGCCTTCGGTGTGGCGTGCCTGTGGGCCTATTTCGTGCGGCTCGAGCACTACGTCGCACTGCAGCCGCGCGAGTGGCGACCGCACTGGGCGCTCATCGGGCGCATCCTCAACATCGGGCTCCCCGCGGGCGGCGAGTTCCTGATGATGTTCGTGATCCTCGGCGTCATCTACCTCGTGATCCGCCCCTTCGGACCGGCGGCCCAGGCGGGATTCGGCATCGGCGGGCGCGTCATGCAGGCGTTCTTTCTGCCGGTGATGGCGATCGCGTTCGCGGTGACGCCGGTAGCCGGCCAGAACTTCGGCGCCGGGCGGTTCGAGCGCGTGCGCGAGACCTTCCGCACCGCGGCCATCCTGAGCAGCGTGCTGATGTTGCTCGTCACGCTCATCTGCCAGTGGCGCCCGGAGTGGTTCATCCAGGTCTTCACGCGCTCACCGGACGTGGTGGCGGTGGGTGCGCCCTACCTGCGCATCATCTCCTGGAACTTCGTCGCCAGCGGGCTCATCTTCACCTGCTCGGGCACGTTCCAGGCGCTCGGCAATACCTGGCCGTCGCTCCTGAGCTCGGCATCACGCCTGTTGACCTTCGTGGTGCCGGTGGTGCTGCTGTCCCGGCAACCGCATTTCTCGCTCGTGGAGGTGTGGTACCTGTCGGTCGCGACGGTGACACTGCAGGCGCTCACCAGCCTTACGCTGCTCATGCGGGAATTGCGCCGCAAGCTCGGCGCGCAACCCGCCGCGGCCGGGGTCGCCGCGGCGCCCGCCGGCGCGGTCGCGCCGGGTGCGGACCGCAACTGACTACCTCAAATCGCGCTGGCCCTGCCCGAAGGGTGCTCGCCGCCGGGCGGGAGGCGCGATTTCGCGGCTACTTCGGCTCCTTACCGGGCTGCGGATCGGCGAGCGGGAAGCTCTGTGCGCCGGCCCCGGCGGTGTGGCTCGCCGGGGGTTGCGCGGTCACCGCCGCAGGTGCCGGGCCTCCAACGGCTGTGGCCGGGACCGCCGGGCCCGCGGCGGAAGCCGTGCGTGGCGATCCGGCCGCCGTCGTGCTGCTCGCCACCGCGGCCATGAAGCGCCGCGCCGACTCGTCATCGCTCGTGACATTGCCGGCGAGGATGTCACCGGCGGTGACGCCGGGCTTCTTGTAGAAGGCCGCGTTCGCCGCATCATCGATGCTGATCACCGTCCCGTCGAGCGCAAGCCCCGCGAAAATCCCGTGGCTGCGCGAGTAGGAGTAGACCTCCGACTTGAAGGTGACGTCGGTGGCGGCCGAGGCTTGCCGTCCGACGGGCCCGGCGGCCACCGACGCATCGGCGCCGAGGGTCACCTTGCCGCCGTTGATGCCCTCGACCCCCCTGGCGGTCGTGAACACCAGGACGATGTCGGTGAGCTGCACGCCCCATTGCCAGCCGAAGCTGCCGCCGGTCATGGTGACGAACACCGGGTTCGAGAAGCGACCCTGCTTGTCACGCACGACGAGCGCGCCGTGACCGCGGCGACCGCCGAAGAAGAAAGCCGCCTTGGTCAGATCGGGAAATACCGCGATCCCATAGGCGCGCTCGAGCAGCCGATCGGGAACCCCGCGGTCGCGGGTGGTGGTCAGGTCCTGGAGCGCCTGGCTGGCGAGGAGCAGGCGACCCTCCTCGCGTGCCTGGGCGTGGGCGGCGGTAGCGGCAGCGGTGAGTGTGAGAGCAGCGAGAAGCGTAACGACAGAAGTTCGCATGTGCATGGTGAGACGTCCCCTCCATTCGTGAGCTGTCGGTGCTCGCCGACAGCGCGTTGAATGATCCATGTCGACCAACTGCGAAGCTTAACTCAGTCGCGGGCGCAGCGCGCACCTCAATGAACGCGCGCGGCGGATGCACGGCTGACGCGCAGCGTGCGCGGGCTTTGGCGGCGGGCGCGGGATTCAGGGTCGGTTCAGCGGCGCGCGCCGGCGCGCGTCAGAACCAGATCGAGACGAAGACCTGGAAGATGTTCGCGTTCAGCTTGTAGAGCGGCTCGTTGCCCGCGCCGTATTCACCCGCGAGCAGCGCGTTGCGGAAGTCCTTGTAGTCGATGAACAGGTGGTCGAAGCGCACGTTGGCCGTGCTCTTGTTGATCCAGGGCGCCGCCGGCACGTTGAACTGGTAGGAGGCCCCCGCGCCGACCGTCCAGTCGGTGAAGCTCGCCAGC
>DASQRV010000011.1:0-4120 GCA_035642735.1 Steroidobacteraceae bacterium | reverse complement strand
GCGCGGGTCGACCGCGAGATCCGGGATCTGCTGTCCGGCGGTGAGGCCGAGGTGGGTCCAGCTGCGCCCGCCATCGCGCGAGCGGTATATGCCGTTGCCGACCGACAGGTCCGGCCGCAGCAGGCCCTCGCCGCTCGCCACATACACGGTGTTGGGATCGGAAGGCGCGACCGCTATCGCCCCGATCGATTGGGTCGGCTGCCCCTCGAATATCGGCCGCCAGGTGCGGCCGCCGTCGTCGGTTTTCCACACTCCGCCGTTCACCGCGCCGATGTAGAACACGCTCGGCTGCGTCGCTACGCCCGCCACGGCGCGCGTGCGTCCGCCGCGCATCGGCCCGACCATGCGCCAGGTGAGATCGCCGAAGGTGCCGGCGGGCAGCGGCTGTGCCACCGCGGCGTCGACGAGCAGGGCAAGAGCCAGGAGACTCGCTGCGAGAGCTGATCGCATCACGAGACCTGATTGCGATTTCTGCACGCGTCTACCGGTATTGTTTGTAGGATTTCTCTTCGACCAGGCGTGATCCGAGCTGCAGGTTGATGCGCTTCTTGATCGCAGCGCGCTCGTCGTTGCAGATGTAGACCGCGCGGGCGAGATCGATGAACTCGCGATCGAAGGTCTGGTGCGCTTCCTTGTCGCGGATGCGATCCTCGATGTCCCAGAGCCGTTCGTTGACGTTTTCCAGCGCGCGCTCATCGAGCGCCACATCGTGCGCGGCGGCGCCGCAGTCCTTCCAGGTCTGCTCGAGGAGCGACAGTTCCAGCTTGACGTTGGCGAGCTTGGCGGCGTCCTGAATGCGCGCCACCTTGATCCTGAGGATGGTGATCTTGTCGAGCAGCTCGGCGGGGGAGAGCGGGACGAGAACCTCTTTCATGATGGCGATCCTAGCAACTCGTCGAGCTTCGCGGTCACCTCGTCGACCTTTATGAGGTCCATCACCCCCGGCTCCTCGATCTTGTGCGTCCAGGGAAGCTCGTCCGGCTCGCAGCCGCGAAAGGTGCGCGCCGCCACCGGGTAGGCATCGACGCACCAGCGCCCGGAAAGGTACGGTCCGCTGCGCGCCGGGTTGGTAACGGCATACAGCCCCACGACCGGGGTGCCCACCATCGTGGCCATGTGGGCGGGACCCGAGTCGGGGGTGAGGAGCACACGGGCGCGCGCGAGGAGCGCCAGCAGCTCCGGCAGCGTGTCCTTGCCGATCTGGTTGGTGACGGGGACCTGGCAGGCAGCCTCGATGTCCGCTCCCATGCGCCGCTCGCCCTCGCTCGGACCACCGGCGAGAATCACGCGCATGTGGTGACCTCTGACGGCGTGCTCGGCGAGCGCCGCATAGCGTGCGGCGCGCCAGTTGCGCAGCGGATGACTCGAGCAGGGGCTGATGACGAGTGTCGGCTGGCTGTCCGGCACCAGCCGCGCGGCGTAAGACTGCGCCTCCGCCGGCAGCTGCAGGTCCCAGCGCAGCAGCCGCTCGGCGATGCCGAGAGCCGCCGGGAAGCCGAAGAAGCTGTCGAGCACGTGCTCGCGCGTGCGCGGCGCGATGCGGGCGTTGGTGAACAGCCATTGCGCCTCGCGGGCGCGCGCGAAATCGAAGCCGAGCTTCACGCGCGCCGGCACGCAGGACGCCACGAGGCTCGCGCGCAGCGCGAGCTGCATGTGCAACAGCACCTCGAAGCGGCGAGCTGCGAGCTCGCGGCGCAGCGCCGCGAGTCCGGCGAGGCTGGCGCGCTTGTCGACGGTGATAAACTCCACCCCATCGAGGAGCCTCATGAGCCGCGCCTCGCTCCTGCCGATGATCCAGGTGAGCTGCGTCGCCGGCCACGCCTGTTGTAAGGTGCGCACGATCGGCACCACGTGGCAGGCATCGCCGATCGCCGACAGCCGGAGGATGCAGACACTGCGCGGCGGCTCGGGAAGAGGCAACATCTTGGAGTCAGCTCTGTGAATGGGCGCTGGGCGCTCGGGCCGGAAGTGAAACGCAGCGCCCTCGCGGGCGGCGCCATGCTATATGACACCTCCCGCGCGGGCAATTTGAGTGCCGACTGGTTCGAGCCGCGCTACTGGGAGGGGCTCGGAGCGCTCGCCGGCAGCGCGCGCGGCCGCGCGGCCGCCCAGTTCGTCAACAGCTCCGACGGGCAGCGCTACGTGCTGCGTCACTATCGCCGCGGCGGCCTGATGGCGCGCCTCTCCGCAGACCGCTTCGCGTGGCACGGGGAGGAGAGGACGCGACCGTTCGCCGAGTGGCGACTCACTTATCGGCTGCACCGCGCCGGGCTGCCGGTGCCGGCGCCGATCGCGGCGCGCTACCGTCAGCGGGGCTCGAGCTACACGGGCGACATCATCACCGAGCGGCTGCCGGTGGTTGGCTCGCTCGCCGAGTGCCTGCGGACCGGGGCGCTCGCGACGCTGACCTGGGTCGGCATCGGCCGCTGCATCCGGCGCTTTCACGATCTCGGCGTCTGCCACGCCGACCTCAACGCGCACAACGTGCTCTTGAGCGAAGAGAACGTGTACCTGATCGACTTCGATCGCTGCCAGCTGCGCGCCCCCGGGCTATGGCGCGATGCCAACCTGGTGCGGCTGCGGCGCTCGCTCGAGAAGGTGACCTGGGCGCTGCCGGCAGAGCGTTTCGGGGAATCGGACTGGTACGCGCTCCTCGACGGCTACCGCCAGCCGTCGCCCCGGAACGAACCGCCGCCCGCATAAGCCCGAGGCCCGCACTTGCGATTTCTCTACCTGCTGGCCGTCTATCTCGCCACGCCGGTCGTTTCCGCCATGTTGCTGTGGCGCGGGCTGCGCGATCGCAGCTACTGGGACAACTTCCGCGAGCGCTTCGGCTTCGGCGCGCGCCTCGCGCCGCACGGGGTGTGGCTGCACGCCGTCTCGGTGGGCGAGGTGCAGGCCTGTGCGCCGCTGGTGAGCGCACTCGCCCGGCGCCATCCCGGCGTGCCGCTCACGGTGACGACTTTCACCCCGACCGGCGCTGCCCGGGCGCGGGCGCTGTTCGGCAACCTCGCGCAGGTGCGCTACGTGCCGTACGACCTGCCGGGGGCGGTGCGCCGCTTCTTCCGCCGGGTGCAGCCACGGCTCGCAGTCATTTTCGAGACCGAGCTGTGGCCCAACCTGTATCGGGAGTGCGGCCGGCGCCGCATACCGCTCGTGCTGGCGAGCGCGCGCATATCCGCGCGCTCGGCCGGGCGTTACCAGCGGCTGGGGACGCTGTTCCGTGAGACCCTCGCGCGCACCGTCCTGGTGGCGGCGCAGGGGGCCGGGGACGCCGAGCGCTTCCGCGCGCTCGGCGCGGACCCGGCGAGTACCCACGTGACCGGCAACATCAAGTTCGACTTCGAATTACCGCCGGATATCGCCGCGCGCGGCGCAGGGCTGCGTGCGCAATACGCCGACGGGCGGCCGCTGTGGGTCGCGGGCAGCACGCACGGCGGCATCGAGGAGCCGGCGGTTCTCGAGGCGCAGCGGCGCGTGCGCACCCTGCACCCCGGCGCGCTGCTGGTGCTCGCTCCGCGTCACCCGCCGCGATTCGATGAGGTCGCGCAGGCGCTGCACGCGAGCGGTGTCAGCTTCGTGCGCCGCTCGGCGGTCGCAGCGACCGTCACCGGTGCCGCCTGTGAGGTGCTGCTGCTCGACTCGCTCGGGGAACTGCTGGATTTCTACGCGGCCGCGGATGTGGCTTTCGTCGGTGGGAGTCTCGTTACGGTAGGAGGGCACAACCTGCTCGAGCCCGCAGCCCTCGGCGTACCGATCCTGACAGGGCCGCACCACCACAACAGCGAAGAGATCGCGCGCCTCCTGATAGCGCGCGGTGCGGCGCAGGTGGTGCACGATGGCGCCGAGCTCGGCGGGCGTGTCAGCGCGCTGCTCGCCGACCCTGCCGAGCGCGAGCGCATGGGTGCGGCGGGGCGCGCTTCGGTCGACAGCAACCGCGGTGCGCTCGCGAAGCTCCTCGCGCTCATCGAGCCGCTGCTCGAGGGCTAACGCCGGCCTTGCGGCCGCGGCGTCTGCGGAGGCTGTGTCTGTGGAGACGGCGGCGGCAACGGCTGGCTCGGCGGTACCGTCGGCGTCAGGGACTCCGGAGTTGCGATCGCGGGCGAGGTGGGCACCGTCA
>DASQRV010000010.1:0-4489 GCA_035642735.1 Steroidobacteraceae bacterium | reverse complement strand
ATCGCGAGCACCGGCAGGGCATGCTCGAAGGCCGCACGCGTGCCGCCGGCGAAGATCGAGATATTGCCGCTCGCTGCCCGGTGACAGCCGCCCGAGACCGGGCATTCGAGCGCGGTGGCGCCGCGCTCCGCAACCCGCGCGGCGAGCCGGCGGACCTCCTCGTGGTCGGTCGTGCTCATTTCGAGCCACAGCGCCCCGGGTGCGAGGCCCGCGAGCACCCCGTCTTCGGCCTCCATGACGGCGGCGCACACCGCCGGCGATGGCAGGCAGGTGATCACGACGTCGACGCCGGCTGCCAGCTCGCGCGGGGAGGCGGCCGCCCGAGCACCGCGCGCGACGAGCGCCGCGACGCGCGCTGCGTCGATGTCACGCACCGTGAGGGCCACCCCGTGGCGCAGGAGGTTGCCGGCGAGCTGACTGCCGACGTTGCCGAGGCCGATGAAGCCGATACGCAGGTCTGTCATTCGGTCTTGTCCCAGTACGCCTCCATCCTGCGGCGCATAGACTCATCCGGGAGCCGGCCACGGCCGGCCGCCTGGTTGTCGGTCAGGTGAGTCAGCTGAGTCGAGCCGGGTATGGCGCAGGTGACCGCCGGGTGCGAGATGACGTACTTGAGGAAGAACTGCGCCCAGCTCGCCACATCGATATCCGCCGCCCAGGGCGGCAGTGGCCTTCCGGCGGCCTCGCGGAACAACGAGGAGCGACCGAAGGGGAGATTCACCAGCACGGCGATCCTGCGCTCGAGGGCGAGTGGCAGGATCGTCCGGGCGGCGTCGCGGTTGGCGATCGAATAGTCCACCTGTATGAAATCGAGCGGCTCGGCGCGCATGGTCGCGATCATGTCCGCGTGCTGACTGCCGCGCGAGGTGGTGACGCCGATGTAGCGGATCTTCTTCTCTTTCTTCCACTGCTGCATGCTCGGCAGAAGTGTGGCGACGCCGTTCAGGTTGTGGACCTGCAGCAGGTCGACGTGCGCGGTCTTCAGGCGCTCGAGCGAGCGCGCGAGACTCTCGGCGCCGGTGACGCCGATGCCGCCGCCGACGAGCTTGGTGGCGATGAACATGCCGTCGCGCGCGCCGAGGTTGGCCAGCGCATCGCCGATCAATGCTTCGCTGTCTCCGTAGGCGGCGGCCGTATCGATCACCGTCCCCTCGAGCTCCTTCATGTGGGCGAGCTCGGCGCGGATCGCATCGCGCGCGGATTCGTCGAAGGAATCGGTACCGATGCCGATCGCCGGCAGGCGCTCCCCGCTCGAGGGAATCGCCCTGGTGATGAGCGGCAGCGCCGCCGCGGAAGCGCGCTCGGCGGCCGCGAGTCGCCGACCGAGTAATGCGCCGGCCCCTGCGGTCACGGCTCCCGCGAGGAAGCGACGCCGGCCGACGTCAGGGCTCTGTGCTCGGGACATACGCGCGGCCCTCACCCGACACCCCACGGTGCGGAGGCCGGCAGTATAGCGAGTCAGTGCATGCGGCCGACGCTCACCGGAACCGGGCACGCGGGGGGCGCACCGCCCGGTCCCGCGGGACGAGCAGGGCGATGAGGTACCAAAGCGCCTCGAAGATCAGCCACACGGCGAGGGCAAACGCGAGCGCGAACACGATCCCCTCGCTCGAGAGCGCGAACGTCGGCACGAAGTCGTGCAGCGTCGCGCGCGCGAGTCCGGGGTCGCCGTGCAGGGCGAGGTATGCGGTCTGGTGAAAGAGGCTCCCGTGCAGCGCGTCGACAGCGCTCTGCAGCTGCTGCACGGTCGTCACCAGTGCGCGGATGATCGCGCCTTCGTCGTGAAACTTCGGATCGCTGCTCTGGAGGTGATAGCGGATCAGCTGCTCGATATCGCCCTGGTAGTGCTGCTCAGCCAGGCGTTGCCAGGGCGCGAGATCGCTCAGCGCCTGATCGAGTCGGCCGCCGAGCCGCTGGCGATACTGCGCGATGAAGCCGGGCACGAGACCGCCGGTCACCGCGGCACACACCAACAGCACTCGGTCGAGCAATCCGCGGACAAACGGCATCGTCGGGCTCAGGGCAGTGGGGCTGTAAGCTTGCACGAATTCCGTGGCACCGCACACTTGCGCGCCACCCGCGAGAACTGCGTCTCATCGGGGCAGATTTCGCTGGCCCGGCCGAAGCTTAGGCCTAAAATTGACTTTCGGCACCCGATAACATCCGCTTCCGCGAGTCCATGATGCGCCGCAGTCGGCCACAACAACAATCCGACGTGGACCCGGCTGCCGTGCCCGGGGAAGGAACGCATTCCGGAGCGGCACCCCGCTGGGTCGATGCGTTGTTGTTCGCCATGGTGATCTACATGATCACCGTCTCGGCGTGGCTGCTGGGCGGCTTCGGCGGACCGACCGTCACGCACTACGTGGGGCTGGTCTCGGACGTGCCGGTAGCTCTCGGCGCCATCGTCATGGCCGCGGTCACGGCGCGCCACAGCGCCCCCGGCCCACTGCGCAGCGCCTGGATCTCGCTGGCGGTGGCACTCGGGCTGTATGTCATCGGCACGTTCATCGGCGTGAGCTCGTGGCTGCGCGGCCAGGATCCGTTTCCCGGGCCGGCGGACATCTTCTACAGCGCGTTCTACCCGGCACTCGCGGCGGCGGCACTGTTACTGATCCGCGCTTATGCGGTGCGTGTGGCATGGGTGGAGCTGACCCTGGACGCCACCATCTTCGTGGTCGGGTTTGGCGCGTTTTTCTGGTTCCTGGTGATTCGACCGGTCGCTGCGACCGACGGAGTCGACCTGCTCAAGCAGGCGCTCAGTGTCGCCTACCTCGGTCTCGACTGCATCCTGCTGCTCATGCTCGGCGTGCTGCTCATCGCCGGCGCCGGCCCTGCCGGCGGCCGCCGGGTCCCATCCCTCCTGCTGAGCGGCTTCGCGGCAATGTTCCTCGCCGACATCGTCTGGTCGCTCGCCAAGGTGCGTGGTTACTACCTGCCGGGCGGGTTCCAGGACGTGCTGTACCTCTCGTGCTATGTGCCGCTCGCCGCCGCCGGCCGCGAGCAGATGCTTGCCGTCTATGCGAGGGCAGGCATCTCCTCACCGCGCACGGACGCGGTCGCGCGCGCGCTGCCGTATGCGGCGATGCTCGCGGCATTCCTCGTGCTCGTGTACCTCGCGCGCGGCGCCATCTCGAGTCCCGCCACCGTCATGGCGATGATCGTGTTCAGCCTCACGCTGCTCATGATGGTGCGCCAGAGCGTCGCCTGGCGGGGTGCGGCGCTCGTGCGCGAACGCCAGGCGGCGCGCCTGGTCGAGGACCGTTATGCCTCGCTCATCGCCAACGCTGCGGATGTCATCATGATCGTGGCGGAGGACGGCACGCTGCGCTTCGCTTCGCCGGCCGCCGAGCGCACGCTCGGGCTCAGGCCCGAAAGCATCGTGGGGCAGAGCCTCGCCGAGCTCTGGTCCGGGGAAGACGCGGAGAAGCTGCGCATGTTCCTCGCCGAGGTCGCCGCGACGCCCGCCGGGACCGTCGGACCAATAGAGCTGCTTCTTTCGCGCGGCTCGCGGCGCTGCGTGCTCGAGAGCGTCGGCAGCAACCTGACGCAGGACCCGGCGGTCGCGGGCCTGGCGCTCAACTTCCGCGACATCAGTGAGCGCAAGGCGCTCGAGGAGCAGCTGCGGCAGCTCGCGTTCCACGACCCGCTCACGCTGCTCGCCAATCGCAACCTGTTTCGCGATCGGGTGCAGCACGCGCTCGCCCTCGCGCAGCGCGGGGACAGCTCGGTCGCGGTCATGTTCCTCGATCTCGACAACTTCAAGAACGTCAACGATTCACTCGGCCACGACGCCGGCGACCGCCTGCTGCAGGCCGTCGCGCAGCGCATCGTCAAGACCACGCGTTCCTCGGACACCGTGGCGCGCCTGGGCGGCGATGAGTTCGCGGTGCTGGTGGAAGGCATCGCCTCGCAACGCGATGCCGAGCGCCTCGCCGATGCCCTCATCGATACGCACAATCTGCCCTTTACCCTCGATGGCATCGAGGTACGCGTGACGGCGAGCGTCGGCGTGGCACTCTCATCGGCCGACGGCAGTGCCGAGACGCTGCTGAGCAATGCCGACATCGCCATGTACCACGCCAAGTCGGCGGGCAAGAATCGTCACGTCACCTTCCAGCCGCAGATGCAGGACATGCTGCAGGAGCGGCTGCGGCTCGAGGCGGATATCGGCCGCGCCCTCACGCAGCAGGAATTCTTCCTCGAATACCAGCCGATCGTCGACTTGGGAACGCGCGCGCTTCTCGGCGTCGAGGCGCTGGTGCGCTGGCGTCACCCGGAGGCGGGCGTGTTGATGCCGGCGCGCTTCATCCAGGTGCTGGAGGAGTGCGGCCAGATCAGCAGGCTGGGCCGCTGGGTACTGCGCCAGGCCTGCCGTGATTTCTGCGCCTGGCGCACCGCGGTGGCAGGCAGCGCCGAGCTGCGCCTGGCGGTCAACATCTCGGGCCGTCACCTGCAGCACGGCGAGCTGGTACAGGATATCGCGCAG
>DASQRV010000009.1:0-7937 GCA_035642735.1 Steroidobacteraceae bacterium | reverse complement strand
GAAGGTGTTGCCGCAGGCGAGCGCGAGCGGAAACATCCAGCACGGCACCATGCACGGGAAGTTGAAGGGCGTGATGCCCGCGACCACGCCGAGCGGCTGACGCAGCGTCCAGTTGTCGATGCCGGTGGACACCTGATCGGTGAAGTCACCCTTCAAGAGCTGCGGAATGCCGCAGGCGAACTCGACGATCTCGATGCCGCGCGACACTTCGCCCTGCGCGTCGGAGAACACCTTGCCGTGCTCGCTGGTGATGAGGGCGGCGAGCGCGTCGCGCTCGCGGTTGAGCAGCGCGAGAAAGTTCGCCAGTACGCGCGCACGCCGCAGCGGCGGCGTGTTGGCCCAGTCTCGCCACGCGGCTCGCGCACTTGCCACCGCCGCAGCCACCTCGGTCGCGCCGCCGAGCGGGACCTCCCGCAGCGTCGCGCCCGTCGCAGGATTCAGCACTGCAAGGCGCGCGCCTGCGCCAGCCGCCGCCTGTCCGCCGATCCAGTGGGGTATGAGCTCCGGCGCGGCGGTGCGCGCTACCGCGGCCGGGGAAGAAAGCGTGCTGGCTGCCATGGGATAGCCCGTCGTGTCTGCGCTGAAGCGCCAAGCGCGCAGATCATAGACCAGTTACGCACCGCCCCCCATACTCACGCGCCATTCATGGGCATCGAGCTCCTGTTCCCGACGCTGGTGTATCGCGCAGCGCTGCGCGCGCGCGGTATGGGCGCGCTCAATGCGCGGCTTCTGAGAGAGTGCCGCCAGCTGCGCGCCGATGACGCCGCGGGCCGCCGCTGGTCGGCACGCCACTATCCCAACGGCTACACCTCCTACGGCTCCGCGCACCGCATGCAGCGCATGTCGCCGACTTTTGCCGCGCTCGCGCGCGCGCTCGATGGCCACGTCGTGCGCTTCGCGCGTCAGCTGCAGTTCGCACTCGGCGCGCGCTCACTCGCCATGACGGACTGCTGGGTCAACATCATGGGTCGTGGCGCGCTCCACGGCCCGCACCTGCATCCGCACTCGACGGTCAGCGGCGTCTACTACGTCGCGGCGCCGGCCGGCGCGCCCGGGCTGAAGTTCGAGGATCCGCGGCTCGAGCGTTTCATGGCCGCACCGCCGCGGGCACGCGGTGCCAGGCGCCGCAACCGTCCGTGGGTCACCATTCCCGCGCGCACCGGGCAGCTCGTGCTGTTCGAGAGCTGGCTGCGCCACGAGGTGCTCGCCAACCGCGACACGCGCGAGCGCGTCAGCATCAGTTTCAACTACAACTGGTTCTAGTTGCCGGTAGCCTGCCGCGCCGGGCCGTCCGCGGTCAACGCGCGTTGGCAGTACGCGTTGCACGAGATGACACGTGAAGTTCAGGCGTTCAGCTGCAGTTCAGAATTCAGCTGCAGTTCAGTGTCGATCGTTCACCGTCTGGGCCAGAGGAGGCTCTCATGCGCAACCTCATTCGCGTACTCATCGTGACCCTGCCACTCGTTGGCCTGCCGGTTGTTTCGCAGGCAGGGTTATTCGTCGGTGTGTCGGTCGGCATCGCGCCGCCGGTGCTGCCGGTGTACGTGCAGCCACCCTGCCCGGCGCCGGGCTACATCTGGATGCCTGGATACTGGGCCTGGGATGACGGCTATTACTGGGTGCCCGGCACCTGGGTGCTGGCACCGACCGTGGGTCTGCTGTGGACGCCGGGATACTGGGGCTGGGCTGGCGGTGCGTACGTGTGGAACGTCGGTTACTGGGGACCGCACGTCGGTTTCTATGGCGGCATCAATTACGGCTTCGGTTACAGCGGCGTCGGCTATGAGGGCGGCTACTGGCGAGGAAGCCAGTTCTACTACAACCGCTCCGTCACCAACATCAACACCACCAACATCACCAACGTTTACAACCGCACCGTGGTGAACAACGTCAACGTCACGCGCGTGAGTTTCAACGGCGGCGCGGGTGGAGTGGCGGCGCGCCCCACGGCAGCGGAGCTGTCAGCGCAGCACGAGCGCCGCCTCGGGTTGACCCCGGTTCAGCGCCAGCAGGAGCAGTCGGCACGTGGCAACTCATCGCTCCGTGCCGCGGTGAACGGCGGTCACCCGGCGGTCGCCGCCACCCCGAGAGCCGGAGTGTTCTCCGGTCACGGAGTGGTCGCGGCGCGTGGCGCCGGGCATGCCGGCGGCGCGCCAGGAGCGGCCGGTGCGCCGCACGCGGGCGCTCAGCGCTCAGAGCCGCTGCCCACCGCGCAGCACTCGCCGACGCGTGAGGGCGCGCCGGCTCACGCGCCTCAGCCTCAACACAATGCGAACGTTCAGTCGAACTCGCGTGCCACCGCCTTCGCCCACGAGCCGCGGGCCGAGACGGCCCGACCCTCTTCGCAGTACTCGGCGCGGGCCGCGCCCGCGTACCAGGGCCGCCCCGCGCCGCAATACCAGCCGCCGCCTCCTCAACAGGCCCGGCCTGAGGTGCGCTATCAGCCGCCCGCGCCCCATTACCAGCCTGCGCCGGCCCCTCAGGGTGCCGGTCGGGCGGCGCATGAATCGCAGCGGCCCGAGCGCGGCGGCGGTGCCGATCACGGGGCCGAGCGCAACGGGCACGGCTAGCGCTCCGAGCTCTTTCCGCCAACCAGTCGAGAGAATCGGGCCGTCCCGGCTGTCACGCTAGCCTTGTAACTATTTGTGGCTTCAAGGGAGTTCACCCGATGCGTCTCGCCCTGTACGCCCTGGCAGCCGCGCTCGCCGGCTGCGTCGTGTATCAGACCCCGCCCCCTGCGCCCGTACAGCCGGCTCCCGAGGCTTATCCCCCGCAGGCGGAGGCCCCGCCGCCCGCCGAGGCGCCGCCGGCCGAGGAGTCAGCGCCCGACCCGGCGGTGAGTGTTTATGTCGAACCACCCGTTGTACAGCCCGCCCCGATTGTCGTCGGCTGGGCACCGCCACCCCTGCTGGTGGAGGTCCCACCGCCAAGCCCGTTCGGGGGTGCGGTCTGGGTCGGCGGCTACTGGGTGTGGCAGGGAAACTGGGTGTGGGCGCACGGTCACTGGATGGGGCCGCCCCGCGCGGACTATGTGTGGGTGCACCCCTACTACGAGCATCGCGCTGACACCGTGATCTTCATCGACGGTCACTGGTCGTCGCCGGGCGTGGTATTCGTGCCGCCGCCGCCGGACCTGCGCCTGGTGGCGGAGAGGCCGGCCTACGGCGTGATCCCCGGTCCGCGTCCCATCGGGCCCGACGGCTGCTTCGTGCCAGCCCCGCCCGGCTCGCGCGCCGGCATCATCATTCCAGCGCCGGTCGGCACGGCCCCTGCGGTCGTCACGAGCGCGCCGGCGGTCATTGCCCCGGGCATGCGCATCACGAACAACGTGACGATGGTGAACAACGTCACGAACGTAACCAACATCACACGCGTCACCAACGTGACCATCGTGGCTCCGCCGGGTGCCACGAAGACCGGCCGCGCTTTCAACACGATGGTGCCGGCGGCGCCGCATCTGGCCGCGGCCCGGCCGGCCCTCGTGCAGGCACGGGCGCCAGAGCCCGTCACCACCCGGCCGCTACCGGTCTACACCCCCGGCAGCCGGCCGCCGCCGCTCCCACACCCGCCGCCGATGCATGCGCAGCCGGTGAACGCGGGCATGGCGCCGGCACATCCGGGCGAGGCGTTCTCACACGAGCCGGAATCGCCGCATGCCGGTGCTGGCACCGCTGTGCCGCCGGCCGCGCGCCCGACGCCGACGGCGTTCGAGCGCGATCCGGCCCACGGGAATCCGCAGTCGGCTGGGCAGGCCTATCCTGGCGGCTACGAGCACAAGGGGGCGCCGCAAGCGCAGGCTGATCCCAAGTCGCCGCCGCAGCAGCCGCAGAACCCAAATCGGCCGGCACAGCCGCAGAACGGGTACCACCCGGCCCTGCAACCGCAGAACGATCACCGCGGTGCTCCTCAGCCGCAGAATGATCAGCGCAGTGCCTCGCAGCCGCAGAATGCGCAGCGCAACGCTGCCCCGCAAGCGCAGAGCCCGCACCCGGGTGCGCCTGCCCGTGCACAGGGCGACAATCATCCACAGGGCGACAACCACTCGCACAAGACGGAAGCGCAGAGCGACCACGACGCCAAGCACGGGCAAGGGAACGACCACTAACGGCTCACGGCGCGGCAGGTGATCCTGCCGCGCCGCTTCCTGCGATGGTCCAGGGATGGTTCTAGGGTAGTACGCGCCGCAGCCAGGCGGCGATGTCGGCGACTTCTTGCGGGCACACCGAGTGCGGCATGCTGTACGCATGCCATTCCACCGTGTAACCGGCTGCCTGCAACTGCCGGCAGGTCGCTTCTCCGAGCGCCGGCGGCACCACCGGGTCCTCTGTTCCGTGCGCGAGGAATATCGGGGTCGCCTGATTGGCGGGATCACGCTCGGCCGCAAAGCGCCCCGCAAGCAGTTGGTAGCACGACAGCCCGATGATGCCGGCGAGGCGCTCGGCATAGCGCGTGCCGCTGTAGAGTGCCATGGCACCGCCCTGCGAGAATCCTGCGAGCACGATGCGTTCGGTGGCGATCCCACGGCCATTCTCGCGACGGATCAGCTCCGTGATCAGTGCCTGCGAGGCGCGGATGCCGCTTTCATCCTCGGCTGCGCGCCGGTCGATGGCGATGATGTCGTACCAGGCACGCATGACGTATCCCGCATTCAGCGTGACCGGTCGCATCGGCGCATGCGGGAAGACGAAGCGCAGCGCGCGCTCGGAACGCTGCACGAGTTCCGGCACGATCGGCTCGAAGTCGTGGCCATCGGCTCCGAGTCCATGCAGCCAGATGACGGCAGCCTGCGGATTGCGGCCCGTCTCGATCTCTACGCCCTCATGCGCCACGGCAGTCTCCTCTGTGGATAGCACTCCGGCGCGGCATGTTAGTGCACGGGCACGCGTTCGTGGAGGCATTCGCGCATGAGCGCGCAGCGGCGCCGTCGACGGACCACCCCGAGAAATCGCGCTGGCCGCGAAGAAGAGCGTTCAGCTTCGGGCAAGATGCGCGGTTTCGCGAGGACCCCGGGGCGGTTGCGCTGGCCGAGGCGCGCCACGCGGCAGCGCTGGCTGCGGCAGCTGCGGCAGCTGCGGCGCGCACCCGTGGCGTTACGGCTGCTGATCGGAATTCTGCTCGTGGCGGGCGTGGCGCTCGCGGTCAACGGTGTCTACCAGGTTGCACGCAAGCCCACCGAGCTCTTCTTTCCGGTGAGCGGGGTGCTCGCCAAGACCCCGCAGGAGAGCTGGCGCGAGTACGGCCCGGCTTTTCGCCGCTATGCTACGCCCGCCATCGCTCCCGAGCTCCTCGCCGCCCTCGCGCAGGTCGAGGGGTCCGGCAACCCGCTGGTGCGCACCTACTGGCGCTGGTCCTGGGCGCCAGGACTCTTCGACCTCTATCGTCCGGCATCGAGCGCGGTCGGCATGTACCAGATCACCGACGGCACCTTCGCCGAGGCGCGGCACTACTGCATTCACCACCACGCGCTGATACACGAGGGTGCGTGGAATGACTGGCACTCGTGCTGGTTCAACGGCCTGTACCTGCGGATCGTCCCGCGCGATGCGATCGAGCTGACGGCCGCGTACCTCGATCTGAAGGTCAACGCCATCCTGGCAAACGACCGGCGGAACCAAGCGAGCGTGCTGGAACGCCAGCACCTTGCCGCGGTCGTGCACCTGTGCGGAGCTGGCGCCGCGGCGGCCTACGCGCGGCGGGGCTTTCGCTTCGCGGACGGCGAGCATTGCGGCGCTCACGACCCACGCGAGTATCTGCGGCGCGTCGAAGAGATGCGGGAGGTGTTCAGCCGTCTCGCGCGAGCAGAGGGGGAGGAGGCCGCGCGCGCCGCTCAGTGATGGTGACCGCCGGCCCCGTGCACGTGGCCGTGCGCGAGCTCTTCCTCGGTCGCCGGTCGCACGGCGGCCACCTCGACCTCGAAGTTGAGGTTCTTGCCGGCGAGCGGGTGATTGCCATCGAGTGTCACGAGGTCGCCGCTCACCTGCGTGACCGTCACCGCGCGCGGACCCTGCGGGGTGTGAGTCTGCAGCCGCATGCCGACCCGCACGTCGGCGATGCCCTTGAGTGCGCGCCGCGCTACGCGCTGCACGAGCCCCTGGTCGTAGTCCCCGTAACCGTCGCCTGGGGCGATCTTCACCTGCAGCCGGTCGCCGGGCTTGCGGCCCGTCAGCTCGCGCTCGAGTCCAGGGATGAGATTGCCGTGACCGTGCAGGTAGGCGAGCGGCTCACCTTCGGCGGAGCGGTCGATGACCTCGCCCGCGTCATCGCGCAGCGTGTAATGAATACTGACAACCTGGTCCTGGCTGATGCTCATGCAAGCTCCATTGTGCGGGAACGCACCGCATCAGCGGCGGTCCAACCTGATTCGCACGCCGGGCGGGCGCGCAGGATACCATTGTGCATCGCCCGCAGCCCTGGCGACGACCTGCCGGGGCAAACCCGAAGGAAACTCTATGAGAATCTGCTGGCTGGGCGTCTTAGCCGCCTTCACCTCGACCACGCTTGCCGCCGCGGGAGTCTCCGGTTCCAGTGGCAAAAGGACCGACGCAATGGCCGAAAACCCCTTCGCCGCGCCGAGCACGCTCGCCTTCCAGCTGCCGCCCTTCGATCGCATCCACGACAGCGACTACCGACCCGCATTCGAGGCGGGCATGGCCGAGGAGCTGCGGCAGGTCGCCGCCATCGCACACAATGCCGAGTCGCCGACAATCACGAACACCATCGTCGCGCTCGAGCGATCCGGGCGCCTGCTCGAGCGGGTCGGAGCCACTTTCTCGAATCTCAATGCCTGCAACACCGACCCCGAGATGCAGCGCATCGACACCGACATGGCGCCGCTCCTCACGGCACAGCGCGACGCGATCCTCCTGAACCCCGCGCTGTGGGCACGCGTCGATGATCTCTACAACCGCCGTGCGAGCCTGCACCTCGATCCCGAGTCGCTGCAGCTGCTGACGCGCTACCACACGCAGTTCGTGCGCGCCGGTGCGCGGCTCACCCCGGATCAGCAGGCGCGTCTCAAGGATCTCAACAAGCAGATTTCCTCGCTCACCACGCGCTTCAAGCAGAACGTGCTCAAGGCAACGGCCGATGGCGCCGTTGTCGTCGACGATGTGGCGCAGCTCGAAGGTCTCTCGGCCGAGCAGGTCGGCGCCGCCGCCGAGGCGGCGGCGGCGCGCGGTATGAAAGGCAAGTGGCTGATCACGCTGCAGAACACCACCAACCAGCCGGTCCTCGGATCGCTCACTGATCGATCGCTGCGCGAGCGCATCTACAAGGCCTCGATCTCCCGCGGCCTGGGTGGCGCGACGGACAACACCGCGGTGATCGCCGAGCTCGTGCGGCTGCGGGCCGAGCGTGCCGCGCTTCTCGGCTACCCCGATCATGCCGCTTACGAGCTGGCCGACGAGTCCGCCGGCACGCCCCAGGCAGTCAGCGACATGATCGCCCAGGTGGCGCCGGCGGCGCTCGCCCGGGCCCGAGCGGAGGCCGCCGACATGCAGAAGCTCATCGACACGCAGGCCGCCGCCGCGGGTACCGCGTCCTTTGCGCTGCAGCCCTGGGACTGGTTCTTCTACGCCGACAAGGTGCGCAAGGAGCGCTACGCCTTCGACCAGGCGGCCGTGGCGCCGTACCTCGAGCTCGATCACGTGCTCAAGGACGGGGTGTTCTACGCCGCGCATCAGCTCTACGGTCTCAACTTCCGCGAGCGCCATGATCTGCCCGTCTATCAGAAGGACGTGCGGGTCTTCGAGGTCACCGATGCCGACGGCAAGCCGCTGGCGCTGTTCCTCGCCGACTATTTCGCGCGCGACAACAAGCAGGGCGGCGCCTGGATGAGCTCCTACGTGGAACAGTCGCGGCTGCTGGAGCAGAAGCCGGTGGTGGCGAATCACCTCAATATCCCCAAGCCCCAGCCCGGGCAGCCGGTGTTGCTCACC
>DASQRV010000008.1:0-13154 GCA_035642735.1 Steroidobacteraceae bacterium | reverse complement strand
GTCGGCCACGAGAACATCGCCGTCCACGAGGCGAAGAAGCTCGGCATCCCCGTGGTTGCCGTGGTCGACACCAATTGCTCGCCCGATGGCATCGACTACGTGATCCCGGGTAACGACGACGCCATGCGCGCCATCCAGCTGTACGCCGCCGGCATCGCCGATGCGGTTCTCGAGGGCAAGGAGTCCGTGCCGCAGGTGGCGGTGGGTGAGGACGAGTTCGTCGAGCTCGACGAGGCGGGAGTGCCCCGCAAGAAGGCCGCGCGCGGCCGGCAGCGGCCGCAGGCGGCGGTACGGCGCAAGGCACCCGCGCGGCGCAAGCTGCCGCCGGTCAAGGCGCCGACCGGGACCGGGGAACCCGGCACCGAGGAACCCGGCACCGAGGAACTCGGCACCGAGGATGAGGATCTCGACGCCGAGGAGGCATCGGAGGCCGTCGCTGCCGGCAGCGTCCCC
Source organism: Steroidobacteraceae bacterium (assembly GCA_035642735.1). Taxonomy (GTDB): domain Bacteria; phylum Pseudomonadota; class Gammaproteobacteria; order Steroidobacterales; family Steroidobacteraceae; genus 13-2-20CM-66-19. The sequence continues at coordinate 12,701 of DASQRV010000008.1, read as the reverse complement.
GCCGCAGTGGATCCGCGACGGCCAGCCGGCGGTGCGGGCCGCCGCAAGCGTGGCGGCACAGGATCCACCGGAGCCGACGCATGAGCATCACGGCAGAGGCGGTCAAGCAGCTGCGCGAGCGCACCGGCGCCGGCATGATGGAGTGCAAGAAGGCACTCGTTGAGACCAAGGGCGACCTCGATGCGGCCGCCGAGCTGATGCGCAAGCAGGGTCTCGCCAAGGCCGACAAGAAGGCGACGCGCGTCGCCGCCGAGGGCGTGGTGGCCATGGCCCGCTCGGGCGATGCCCGGACGGCGGCCCTCGTCGAGGTCAATTGCGAGACCGACTTCGTCGCGCGCGAACAGGACTTCCGTGCTTTTGCCCACGCGGTGGCCGAATGCGCGCTCGCGCTGCGGCCGGCAGACCTGGCGGCGCTCGGGGAAGCGAGGCTCGCATCCGGCGAGAGCGTCGAGGAGCGCCGGCGCAACCTCGTCGCCAAGATCGGCGAGAACATCAGCGTACGGCGTTTCGCGGTGCTCACGTCCCCGGGTCAGCTCGGGGCCTACGTGCACGGAACGCGGATCGGCGCGTTGACGGCACTCGAGGGCGGCACGGCGAGCCTCGCCCACGATCTCGCCATGCACGTGGCGGCGAGCAACCCGCGCTACCTTTCCGCCGAACAGGTGCCGGCGGCGGTGGTGGCGAAGGAACGCGAGATTCTCACCAGCCAGGCGCAGGGTGAGGGCAAGCCGCCGGAGATCGTGGCGAAGATGGTCGAGGGCCGGCTGCGCAAGGTGCTCGGCGAGATCACGCTCGCGGGCCAGCCCTTCGTCAAGGACCCTGACGTGACGGTCGAGAAGCTGCTGAAGGGTGCCGGCGCCCGGGTGCTCGCGTTCGAGCGCTTCGAGGTCGGCGCCGGCATCGAGAAGAAACAGGACGATTTCGTCGCCGAGGTCATGGCCCAGGTGAAGGGCGCAGGCCCCGCAGCGGTCAGGCACTGACGGCGCGGAGCGTGAGCAAGGGATTTAAACCCCGCCGCGCGCGGGGTTTTTTCCATCGGTCTTCAGGGGAGTGCAGATGAGCCAAGCGAAGGCGGCGTACTCGAGGATCCTGGTGAAACTCTCCGGCGAGGCGCTGATGGGCGATGGCGACTACGGCATCGACCCGCAGGTGATCAAGCGCATCGCCGGCGAGTTGCAGGAGATCGTCGAGATGGGGGTGCAGCTCGCCGTGGTGATCGGCGGCGGCAACATCTTCCGCGGGGCGGGATTGGCGCGCGCGGGCATGGACCGGGTGGCCGCCGACCACATGGGCATGCTCGCCACCGTGATGAATGCGCTCGCCATGCAGGACGCGCTGGAAAGCCTCGGGCTGCACGCCCGCGTGATGTCCGCGATCCGCATCAACGAGGTGTGCGAGGACTACATCCGCCGCCGCGCCGTGCGGCACCTGGAGAAGGGCCGCGTCGCGATCTTCGCGGCCGGCACCGGCAACCCCTTCTTCACCACCGACACGGCAGCCGCACTGCGTGCCATCGAGATCAACGCCGACGTGCTGCTGAAGGCCACCAAGGTGAACGGCGTCTTTTCCGACGATCCGTTGCGCAACCCGCAGGCGCAGCGCTATGCGCACCTGACCTTCGACAAGGTGCTCGCCGACCGGCTGAACGTCATGGATGCAACGGCCATCGTGATGTGCCGCGACAACCGCTTGCCTTTACGCGTCTTCAATCTCAACAATCCCGGCGACCTCACCCGCATCGTGCGCGGCGAGGACGTGGGCACGGCGGTGACCTTCGACTGAGCCGCGCCCGGGGCAGTGAGGAGAACGACGAATGCTCGAAGACATCAAGAAAGACGCCGTTTCGCGCATGGCGAAGTGCGTACAGAACTTCCAGGCGGACCTGAAGAAGCTGCGCACCGGTCGGGCACATCCGAGCCTCGTCGAGCACCTGAAGGTGGATTACTACGGCTCGGAGGTGCCGCTGCAGCAGGTCGCGAGCATCACGGTGGAGGAGGGACGGACGCTCGTCATCTCGCCGTGGGAGAAGGCGGTGGTGCAGGCGATCGAGAAGGCGATCTTCAAATCCGACCTCGGGCTCACGCCCATGACGGCCGGCACCGTCATCCGTATTCCCATGCCACCACTCACTGAGGAGCGCCGCCGGGAGATCACCAAGGTGCTGCGCCACGATGCCGAGAATGCCCGCGTGGCGGTGCGCAACGTGCGCCGTGACGTCATGCACGACGTCAAGGACATGCTCAAGGAGAAGCTCGTGTCGCAGGACGATGAGCGGCGCGCCGAGGCCGAGGTGCAGAAGCTCACCGACAAGCACGTCGCCGACATCGATGCGCTGCTCGCGTCCAAGGAGAAGGAGGTCATGCACGTCTGATGGCCGCTCCCGAGACGCTCCTGCCGCGACACATCGCCATCATCATGGACGGCAACGGCCGCTGGGCTGCCGCACGTGGACTGCCGCGCCCGGCCGGCCACAAGGCCGGCCTCACGCCCGTGCGCGTGTGCATCGAGGAGTGCTCGCGCCGCGGTGTCGAGGCGCTCACTCTGTTCGCCTTCTCGAGCGAGAACTGGCGGCGTCCCGCGGAGGAGGTCGGGAGCCTCATGGGCCTGTTCGTCGAGGCGCTCGACCGCGAGATCGACGAGCTGCACGCGAAGTCCGTGCGGGTGCGCTTCATCGGCGAGCGCCGCAACCTCGCCGTGCGGCTGCAGGCGCGCATCGCCGCCGCCGAGGCGCGCACCGCGGCCAACACAGGTCTCAAGCTCCAGGTGGCGATGAGCTATGGCGGACGCTGGGACATCGTCCAGGCCGCGCGCCAGGTCGCGCGGGACAGTGCGAGTGGGCAAATGCGGCCCGAGGAGCTGAGCGAGGAGAGCTTCGCCGGACGGCTGTCGCTCGCCGGACTCCCGGAGGCTGATCTGCTGATCCGCACCGGCGCGGAGCAGCGCATCAGCAATTTCCTGCTTTGGGATCTGGCCTATGCGGAGCTTTATTTCAGCGCCCGGCTGTGGCCGGACTTCACCGTGAGCGACCTCGAGGACGCCCTGGCGTACTTCGCCGGCCGCGAGCGGCGTTTCGGGCGCATCGCCGCGCGACGCGGCGCCGCCGAGGCCTGAAGCGGTGAACGATGCGCTGCGCAAACGCGTGCTGACCGCCGTGGTGCTGGCGGCGGCGCTGCTCGCGATCCTGCTGTGGCTGCCGGAATGGGCCACCGTGGCGGTCGTCACGCTGCTGGTGTTGTTCGGGGCCTGGGAGTGGTCGGCGTTCTTGCTGCTCGGGGCTCCCGAACCGCGCGTCGGCTACGTGCTGCTGGTCGGTGTGCTGCTGTGGCTCGTGTGGGGCTTCTCGATGAGCCCGGCGCGGCGCGACCTGGTGCTCGCCGTGGCGGTACTGTGGTGGTTGCTGGCACTCGCCTGGATCATGTTTGCCCCGCGACGCGTGTCGCCGTGGGCCGCCGCCGCGGCCGGCGTCCTGGCGTTGGTACCCTCCTGGCTGGCACTGGTGCGCTTGCGCCTCACCTTGCCGGACGGCGCACAATGGGTGCTGTTCGCGCTCGTGCTGGTGTGGGCTGCAGATATCGGCGCATTCTTCTTCGGGCGGCTGTTCGGGCGCATCCGTCTCGCGCCGACGGTGTCGCCGGGCAAGACCTGGGAAGGCCTGCTGGGAGGTGTCGCCGTGAGCACGCCGGTCGCGATCTTCGGCAGCCGCTGGTTCCAGGTGCCGCTCGCGGCCTTCCTGCCGCTGTGCCTGGCCGCGGTCGGCTTCTCCGTGGTGGGGGATCTCACCGAGAGCCTGCTCAAGCGCTTTGCCGGCATGAAGGACAGCGGCAGCATATTCCCGGGCCACGGGGGCGTCATGGACCGCATCGACAGTCTCACCGGCGCCGCGCCCGTGTTGCTTCTCGGCCTGTCACTCCTCGGAGTCATAACATGATCGGCGTCGCGGTGCTGGGTTCCACCGGCTCGGTCGGCGAGAGCACACTCGATGTGCTCGCGCGCCACCCGGAGCGCTTTCGTCTCATCGCCATCGCGGCCAACAGCAACGCCGCGAAGCTCGCGCGTCAGGTCCGCACCTTTCGCCCGGCGTACGCGGCGCTCGCCGATGAACACGCGGCCGCCGAGCTGCGGGCGCTCCTTGACGGTGCGGCAGAGGGCACGCGCGTGCTGGCCGGCAGTGCCGCACTGGAGGAGCTGGCGCTCCTCCCCGAGGTGGATTGCGTGATGGCCGCCATCGTCGGCGCCGCGGGGCTGCGCTCGACGCTGGCCGCGGCCCGTGCCGGCAAGCGGCTGCTGCTCGCCAACAAGGAATCGCTGGTGATGGCGGGTCCCTTGCTGATCTCGGCAGTGAATGCCTCCGGGGCGACGCTGCTGCCGATCGACAGCGAGCACAATGCCATCTTCCAGTGCCTGCCGGCAGGCGCGATCAGCGGCGTGGCGCCGCCGGGTCTCACCCGTGTGCTGCTCACCGCTTCCGGCGGTCCGTTCCGCGACACGCCAAGAGAAGCGCTCGCCGATGTCACCCCCGAGGCCGCGTGCGCCCATCCCAACTGGGTCATGGGCCGCAAGATCTCGGTCGACTGCGCTACGCTCATGAACAAGGGCCTCGAGCTGATCGAGGCCTGCCTGCTGTTCGGCCTCACGCCCTCGCAGGTCACGATCCTCGTGCATCCGCAGAGCATCGTGCATTCGATGGTCGAGTACGCCGACGGTTCAGTGCTCGCCCAGCTCGGCGCCCCCGACATGCGCACGCCCATAGCGCACGCGCTCGCCTGGCCCGAGCGCATCGACTCCGGTGTAGAATTCCTCGACCTGCTCAAGGCGGGGAGGCTCGATTTCCGGCCTCCCGACATCGACAAATTCCGTTGTCTCGCGCTGGCGCAGGCCGCCGCGCGCGCCGGGGGACTGTCGCCGGTGGTCCTGAACGCTGCCAACGAAGTGGCCGTGGCGGCGTTCCTCGAGCGCCGATTGAACTTTCCGGCTATTCCCGCGGTCATTGAAGCCGTGATGGAGCGGGCCACCGGGGGGGCGATCGGCGGGCTGGAGGACGTACTGGCGGCCGATGCGGACAGCAGAATGCACGCACGTGAGCGGATCGTTCGCCTGACAGCCGGGGCAAGAGGCGCTCACGCATGAGTTTCATCTGGTATCTCATATGGTTCGTGGTCGCCGTCGGCCTGCTGGTCACGGTGCACGAGTTCGGCCATTTCTGGGTCGCGCGGCGGCTCGGGTTCAAGGTGCTGCGCTTCTCCATCGGTTTCGGCCGGCCGCTCCTCAGCCACGTCGCGGGTGCCGACCGCGTCGAGTACGTCGTGGCCGCGGTGCCGCTCGGCGGCTACGTGAAGCTCCTCGATGAGCGCGAAGGGCCGGTCGCGCCCGAGGACCTGCCACGCTCCTTCACCCACAGGCCCCCGTGGCAGCGCATCCTCGTGCTGCTCGCAGGCCCTGCCAGCAACATCCTGTTCGCGGTGCTCGTGCTGTGGGCCATGTTGTGGGCCAACGGCATCACCGAGGTGCGGCCCACGGTGGGCGATGTCACCGCCGGATCGATCGCCGCGCGTGCCGGCCTGAAGTCAGGCGATGAGATCCGCGCCATCAACGGCACGGCGGTAACCGGGCAGCGCGATGTGGTGTTCGACCTGCTCGATGCCATGAGCGGCCATGGCCAGGCGCTGCTCACCGTCCGCGACAGCGGCGGCGAGACACGCCAGGCGAACCTGAGCGTCGAGGACCCGGGCGAGCGGCGGCGGCTCACCGAGCCCGCGGAGCTGTTCCGCGGCCTCGGCTTCCAGTTCTGGACGCCGACGGTGCCACCGGTGCTGGGGCCGGTCACTCCCGATGGCCCGGCGGCGCGCGCCGGACTTGCCGCCGGCGATCGCATCGTCGCGATCGACGGTGTGCCGATGAACGATTTCCGCCAGATAGTCGAGTACATCAGCGCCCGTCCCGGCGAACGCGTCAACATCGACTACCGCCGCGGCGGCGTCACGCACAGCGCGGCGGTGACGGTGGCGAGCGAGGAGGTCGGCGGGCGGCGCATCGGCCGTATCCGCGTCCAGCAGCCCCAGGGCATCACTTACCCGGCGAACATGCTGCTGCACACCGATCTCGGCCCGGGCGCGGCGCTCGCGCGCGCCGGCGGTGAAGCCTGGAACATGACCATGCTGCAGGCGCGACTGTTCTGGCGCATGGTGCTCGGCCACGTGTCGCTGAAGAACCTGAGCGGCCCGCTGTCGATCGCCGAGTTCGCCGGCGATTCCGCCGAGGCGGGCGTCGCGTCGTTCATGAGCTTCCTGGTGCTGATTTCCCTGTCGCTGGGATTTCTCAACCTGCTGCCGATCCCGATCCTCGATGGCGGACAGATCCTGTTCCAGCTGGTGGAGTGGCTCAAGGGAAGTCCGCTCTCGGAGCGGGCTCAGGCGCTGGGACAGCAGGTGGGCATCGCCCTGCTCATCGTCCTGATGGGTGTCGCGCTGTACAACGATATTGCGCGCCAGTTCAGTTGAGCGTGTCTCCAGGCTGCGCGACTCCCCCCGGCGAACTGGCACTCGCGGTGGCGGTTGGCTCGCACTGCCCGGCAGGATGCGCAATTTCGCGGGGACCCCGCGCGTAGCCGTCAGGACACTGCAGGCTATCGGTCTGCGGTTCTCGAGTAGTGCAACGCATGAGATGAGCCGCGCTCCCTGAGCGCGGGTTGAAAGGCATACGGTGGTTAGAACATGAAGGGGCGCGCGGCCGCGATTGCACATCGCGCTGGCGTCCCCGGGGGCCCCGGAGGGAGTGCCGCGAGCGATCGCAGGCCGGCCCCAGCGTTCCGCGCCGGCAGGAGGCGCTACCTTGCGACGCTGCTCGCCGCAGTCGGGCTGGCGGTGCGCTGTACGCTCGCGCTCGCGCAGACTGCCGCCGCGTCGGCGGATTTCACCGTCAGCGACATCAAGGTCGAAGGCCTGCAGCGCGTCTCCGAAGGTACCGTCTACAACTATCTGCCGGTGAACATCGGCGACCATCTCACCCCGCAGCGCGTCCGCGAGGCGATCCGCGCGCTGTACGCCACCGGCTTCTTCCGCGACGTGCAGCTGCGGCGCGACGGCAACACGCTGATCGTTGTGGTGCTCGAGCGGCCCTCCATCGAGAGCTTCGAGATCACCGGCAACAAGGACATCAAGACCGAGGACCTGCAGAAGTCGCTGCGCGGCGTGGGCCTCGCGACCGGCAAGACCTTCGACCGCTCGGTACTGGAAGACGTGACGCAGTACCTCACCGACCAGTACTTCGCCCGCGGCAAGTACGGCGTGAAGATCACCTCCACCGTGGAGGAGGAGGCCGGTAACCGCGTCAAGATCAAGATCGACATCAAGGAAGGCTCGCGCGCCAAGATCCGTCAGATCAACATCGTCGGCGCCACCAAGTTCCCGCAGCACGCCATTCTCGAAACCCTCGAGCTGAAGACACCCAACTGGCTGTCCTGGTACAAGCAGGACGACCGCTACTCGCGCGAGTCGCTGCAGGGCGACCTGGAGAAGATCCGCAACTTTTACATGGATCGCGGCTACGCGAACTTCAACCTCGCCTCGACGCAGGTGGCTATCACGCCCGAGAAAGAGGACATCTTCATCACCGTCAACATCGAGGAGGGCCAGGTCTACAAGGTGTCGGAGGTCAAGCTCGCGGGCACCTTTGTGGTGCCGAAAAGGGAGCTGGAACAGCTGCTGGTGATCCACCCGGGCGACACCTTCAACCGCAAGCGCATCACCACCAGTCAGGAGTTGATGCAGAACCGCATGGGGCGCGACGGCTACGCCTTCGCGAAGGTCGAGCCGGTGCCGACCGCCGACAACACCAACCATACCGTCTCGCTCACTTTCTTCGTCGATCCGGGCAACCGCGTCTACGTGCGCAACATCAGCTTCTCCGGCACCCAGCGCATTAACGACGAAGTGTTGCGCCGCGAGATGCGCCAGCTCGAGGGCGGCTGGCTGTCGAACACCTCGCTCGAGCGCTCCAAGCAGCGCATCCAGCGCCTGCCGTACGTGAAGAGCGTGGAGTTCGAGACGACGCCGGTGGCGGGCGCCCCCGACCTCGTGGACGTGAACCTCAAGATCGAGGAGGGCCCCGCCTCGCAGCTCTCCGGCGGCATCGGCTGGTCGGAGACTTACAAGTTCATGCTGAATGCCAGCTACGCCGACGCCGACTTCCTCGGTACCGGTCAGCGCGTCGCCGTCAACCTTAACGGCGGCGCCTTCAGCAAGGTCTACAGCCTCGCCTGGACCAATCCATACACCAACATCGACAACCTGCAGCGCACCATCTCGCTCACCTACAGCAATGTGACGCAGTTCGTGTCATCGTCGTCGACCTTCTCGTCGCAGACGCTCAGTGTCGGCCCCACCTGGGCCTACCCGATCACCGAGTTCATGTACCTGCGCACCGGGGTCGCCTTCAACAGCTCGCACCTGCTCACCAATTCGCTCAGCAGCGCCGAGCAGGCGCAGCAATGGGTGCAGCAGAACGGCAATGCCTACAGCCGCCTGGCGCACGACGACACGACCAACAACGAGTACGTGTTCTACGGCACCAACTTCACCACCACCGAGGCGGTGATCGGCTTGGACTGGGACACCCGCAACCGCACGCTGTTCGCCGATCACGGCTCACGCCAGTCGCTCTCGGCCGCCATCACCTTCCCCTTCAGCACGGTGAAGTACTGGATCGGCAATTACCAGTTCATCAAGTACGTGCCGCTCACGCACGGGTTCTTCTTCCAGTTCCTCGAGGGCATCGACTACGGCCAGCCGCTCGGCGGCACCACCGCCATCCCGCCCTATCGCAATTTCTTCGGCGGCGGCCCGGACAGCGTGCGCGGCTTTCGCGAGAGCCGCCTGGGTCCCAAGGACCAGTTCGGCAACCCCTACGGCGGGAACATGCGCATCACGAGCCAGAACGAGCTGGTCTTCCCCATGCCGGCCAAGTACGCGCAGACCGCCCGCGTCAGCCTGTTCCTCGACATGGGCGGCGTCTACTACACCGGTCACACGATCAAGTTCTACGGGCCCGATAACATCAGCCCCATCGATTACGGCTTCACCGGCTGGCCGAGCGTGCGGCGCTCGGTCGGCATCGCGGTACAGTGGCTGGCGCCGCTCGGGCTCTTCCGATTCAGCTACGGTGTCCCGATGAACGCCCAGCACGGCAACGGCATCACCACCTGGGGAGACGAGAAGGAAGGCTTCCAGTTCTCAGTCGGCAATGCCTTCTGATGGGTGAGCCCGCTGCCGATGGGTTGAGGCCCCCAAATCATCGCGCTGCCGCGCGTTCTACGCGATACTAGGCGTTTGGGCCGGACATACGTCCGCAACGAAGCGTTTTCACACGAGGGTAGGTAGTTTCCGTGAATCTTGCGATAAAGAGCAGAGTGGGGGCGTGGGCGATGGCAGCGGCCGCTGCGGTGGTGGCGCTGCCGGTGGTGGCGGCCGAACCGAAAATCGGCGTGGTCGACTTCCAGCGGCTCGCGGTCGAGTCCCCGCAGGGCAAGGCGGTGATGGAGTCCATGCGGGCCGAGTTCGCCCCGCGCGAGCGCACGCTTCAGGCGCAGGGACAGGCGATGAAGGCAAAGGAAGAGAAGCTGCAGAAGGACGGCGCCACCATGAGCGAGGACCAGCGCGCCCGCGCCGAGAAGGAGTTGCGCGACGGCGCACGCGACTTCGAGCGCGCCAAGGGCGAGTTCCAGGACGACATGAACGCGCGCCGCAACGAGGAGCTCTCACGGCTGCAGCGGACCATCGTCGAGGAAGTGCGCACCTACGGCAAGGCGCAGGGTTATGACCTGATCCTCGCGCAGGAAGGGGTGGTCTACAACGCCTCTGCGGCCGACATCACGCCGGCCGTCCTCTCCGCACTGCAGGCGCGCGGCGGCTCCGCGGCACCCAAGGCCGCGACGCCCCCGGCGAAGCCGCCGGCCAAATAGGCCCTCGTCCCAGGCCGCGGCGCGCCAGGCAGGCTGCTTCATGTCGGTGTCGCTCGGGGAGCTCGCAGTGCGCTTCGGCTGCGAGCTGCGCGGCGATCCCGCGACGAGCATCGAGCGGGTCGCGACGCTCGCCAACGCCGACGCGCGCTCGCTTGCATTCCTGGCAAACCCGCGCTACCGGGCGCAGCTCGCCGAGACGCGCGCTGCCGCGGTGGTGACCACCGCGGCGGATGCGCCGGGCTGCCGGGCGGCACTGCTGCTGTGCGAGAACCCGTATGCGACCTACGCGCGCATCGCGGCGCAGCTGCACCCGCCGCCACCGCTCGTCCCGGGAGTGCACCCGACGGCGGTCGTCGCCGCGAGCGCGCGCATCGATCCGAGCGCGGAGGTGGGCGCGTACAGCACGATCGGCGAGCGCGTGACCATCGGCGCCCGCGTCTTCGTCGGGCCGCACTGCGAGCTCGATGAGCGCGTCAGCCTCGCCGAGGATGTGCGCCTCACGGCACGTGTCACGCTCGGGCGCGGTGTACAAGTCGGAGCGCGCAGCGTGCTGCAGCCGGGCGCGGTGATCGGCGCCGACGGCTTCGGCTTCGCGCCCGAGAGGGGCACCTGGCTCAAGGTGCCGCAGGTGGGCAGCGTGTGCGTCGGCGCGGACGTGGAGGTCGGTGCCAACACCACCATCGATCGCGGCGCCATCGAGGACACCGTCATCGAGGACGGCGTGAAGCTCGACAATCTCATCATGATCGCTCACAACGTGCGCATCGGGGCGCACACGGCGATTGCCGCGTGCACCGGGATCTCCGGCAGCGTCAGCATCGGCAGGCGCTGCATGATCGGTGGCATGGTCGGCATCGCCGGGCACCTCAGCGTCGCCGACGACGTGGTGATCACGGCCAAATCCGCGGTGAGTCATTCGATCACCGCGGCCGGCGTATACTCCAGCACTCTTCCCACCGAGGAGGCACACGCGTGGCGGCGCCTGGTCGCGCGCTTCAAGCGCAGCGGCGTGCTCGAGGAGCGGCTGCGCCGGCTGGAGCGCGCCGCGGGAATGACAGCCGCGCCGCAAGAGGCGCCCGGCGAGGATCATGACTGAAGCGGTCCAACTCGACATGCAGGCCATCCTCGAGCGCCTGCCGCACCGCTATCCGTTCCTGCTGGTGGACCGCGTGCTCGAGTGCCGGCCCGGCGAGAGCATCCGCGCGCTGAAGAACGTCACCTACAACGAGCCGTTCTTCCCCGGGCACTTCCCGGGCCGCCCGGTGATGCCCGGTGTCATGATCATCGAGGCACTGGCGCAGGCTGCCGGCATCCTGTGCTTCGTCACCGCCAATGTGATCCCCGACCATACGACACGCTTCTACTTCGTCGGCATCGACAAGGCACGCTTCCGCCGCCCGGTGGTGCCGGGAGATCAGCTGCTGCTCACCGCGCAGGTCGAGCGCTCGCTCAAGGGCATCTGGCGCTTCGCCACCGTGGCGCAGGTCGGCGATCAGGAAGTGGTGCACGCGCAGATGATGATCGCCCCGGAGAGCGGCAAGTGATCGACCCGCGCGCCATCGTCTCCGCGCAGGCGCAGCTCGCGCCGGATGTGACGGTCGGTCCCTTCAGCATCATCGGTCCGCAGGTGCAGATCGGCGCGCGCACCGTCATCGGACCGCACGTGGTCGTGAACGGCCCGACGACCATCGGCGCGGACAACCGCATCTTCCAGTTCGCTTCCATCGGCGATGCGCCCCAGGACAAGAAATACCACGGCGAGCCAACCCGGCTCGTGATCGGCGACCGCAACGTCTTCCGCGAGAGCTGCACCATCAACCGCGGCACCAGCCACGACAAGGGCGTGACGACCATCGGCAGCGACAACCTGTTCATGGCGTTCTCGCACGTGGCGCACGACTGCGTGATCGGCAACAACACCGTGTTCGCCAACAGCGTCGCTACGGGCGGTCACGTCGAGATCGGCGACTGGGTGATCCTCGGCGGCCTCACCGCCATACATCAGTTCACCAAGATCGGCGCGCATGCCTTCCTCGGCGGCGGCGCGATCCTCTCGCGTGACGTGCCCCCGTACGTGATGGTGGCGGGGAACCCGGCCGTGCCGCACGGCGTCAACGCCGAGGGCCTCAAGCGCCGCGGCTTCAGCGATGAGCAGATCCGCCACATCCGCGAGGCCTACCGCATCCTCTATCGCTTGGATCTGAAGCTGGCGGACGCGCTCGAGCGTCTCACCGCCCTCGCCGCGGAGCGGCCCGAGATCCGCGCTTTCGTCGACTTCATCCACGCTTCCACGCGCAGCCTCGTGCGATGAGCGCGGTGGACGTGCCCACCGCAGTGGCGCCGCCGCTGCGCGTCGGCATCGTGGCGGGCGAGCATTCGGGGGACCAGCTCGGCGCGGCGCTGATTGCGGCGCTGCGCGAGCGGGCGCCGGGCGTGGAGTGCTTCGGTGTCGCGGGGCCGAAGATGATTGCCCAGGGCTGCGAGGCGTGGGCGCGCTCGGAGGAGCTCGCGGTCATGGGACTCACCGAGGTGCTGCGCCATCTGCCCCGGCTGCTGCGGCTGCGCTCCGGGCTGCGGCGGCGCTTTGCGGCCGCGCGGCCGGACGTGTTCGTCGGCATCGATGCCCCGGAATTCAACCTGCCGCTCGCGCGACAACTGAAAGCCGCGGGGATCCGGACTGCGCAGTACGTCAGTCCCCAGGTGTGGGCGTGGCGGCAGGGCCGCGTGCGCAGCATCGGCGGCTCGT
>DASQRV010000007.1:0-3005 GCA_035642735.1 Steroidobacteraceae bacterium | reverse complement strand
ACCGTCCCGGCCGGGAAGTAGTTGAAGGAGCGGGCGAGCCAAAAGCCGGCTTCGGCGGGCCAGTGCACCACGATCTCGTGGGTGAGATCGATCAGGCGGGCCTCGGGAAACCGCGTGAGGATGCAGCCCTTGATGACGCCGACGAAGGGGCCCTGGTGCCCGAAGTCGGTCGTAATGGTGATTACCCCGCAGGGCGCCGGAGCCGTCGCCATCGTCAGCCGCGCGCGTCGCGCCCGGTCGCCCGGCGGCCCCCTTCCGCACAGGTGCGGCAACGGTCGGTGTAAGGCACTGCGCCGAGCCGTTCAGGCTCGATATCCTCACCGCACACCGCGCACGTCGTGTAGCGCCCGGAGTCGAGACGGCGGAGCGCCGACTCGACCTGTTGCAGCTCGGCCTGGGCCGAGCTCGAGATTGCCCCGAGGACGTCATCGTGCTCGCGTTGCGTCACCTGCTCGGCAAAGTCGGCAGACAGCGGATCGGCTTCGTGACGCAGATCCGCACTCGCCTCGCTGGCGCGCTGGCGCAGCTCGTCCCGGCGTTTGAGCAGTCGCTCCCGTACGGCATTGGTGTCCACGTGAGTCCCCCGGGGAAAGAATGAGCTCAGGAGCGCCGCTTGCCGCGGCGCTGGTCCTCGAGCCATTTCTGCAGCTTGTCGAAGGGTTCGACGAATTTCGTCACGCCCTCGCGCTCGAGCTGCTGAGAGACAGCCTCGAGATCGACGTCGAGTCGCTCGAGGCCCTCGCGCACGTCGCTCGCCTCGGCGAGATGACGCTCGAGCGTGAGCTCGGGACGGCCGAGTCGCCGGTAGGCGTCGATCGTCTCGAGCGGCATGGTGTTGACGGTCCCGGGCACCACCAGCTCCTCGACGTACTTGATGGGACTGTAGGCCGGGTCCTTGGTCGAAGTGGAGGCCCAGAGCAGCCGTTGCGGACGCGCACCGCGGTCGGCGAGCTCCTGCCACGTGGGCTCGGCAGTGCTCTCCTCGAAGATCTCGTAAGCACGGCAGGCGCTGGCGATGGCCGCTTTACCGCGCAGCGCCCGTGCCGCCGGCTGCCCGCGTGCCGCCAGTCCATCGAGCAGCTTGTCCACCGCCGAGTCGATGCGGCTGAGGAAGAAGCTCGCCACCGAGGCAACGCTCGCGAGGGGTTTGCCCTCGGCGGCACGCCGGCTCAGACCGTCGCGGTAGGCACGCGCCACCGCCCGGTAGCGCTCGGGAGAGAACAGCAGCGTCACATTGACGTTGATCCCCGCCGCGATCAGGTCACGGATGACGGGCAGCCCCGCCTCGGTGCCCGGAATCTTGATGAACGCATTGGGAATGCTTAAGCGTTGCCACAGCCGTTGCGCTTCCTTGAAGCTGCCCGCGCTGTCATCGGCGAGGTGCGGCGAGACCTCCATACTGATGAAACCGTCGCCGCCGCGGGTCGAGTCGTAGAGCGGTCGCAGCAGCGCAGCCGCGTCAAGCAGGTCGGCGAACGCCAGGTCCTCGTACAGCCCCGTGGCCGAGGATGCCGTCGGCAGCAGCTGCGCGATGTGCTGCGTGTAGGTTGTATCGTTCATGATGGAGTGAGCGAAGATCGCCGGATTCGACGTGAGCCCGGCGACGCCATCCTCGCGGATGAGACGCGCGAGGCTCCCGTCATCGAGCATGCCGCGGCCAATGCCATCAAACCAGACGCTCACGCCCAGCTTGCGCAGCTCCAGCAGCGGATTCGAAAGAGGCGCGCTCATGCGGTGGACTCCGACCCTCGAGAGTAGCGCAGGTAGCCGCGCGAGTCTCGCGGTTTTAGTGCGGATATGCGTAAATCATAGGCTGGGTTAGGGGGCAGGAAGTTCCAGGCTGAAAGGGGTACGGCCATGACCGACAGGAATGGTGGTGGACAGATTGCCGAGGAGTTGCGTGCGCTGGTGAGCGACGCCGAGACACTGTTGCGCTCGACCACGAACGCGGGCGGCGCCGATGCGCAGGAGCGGGCTCAGGCGACGCTGCAGGAGATGCGCGCGCGCCTGAGCGCACTCGAAGACACGGTGCGCGCGCGCGCCCGCGATGTCGACAGCTACGTGCGCGACAACCCGTGGCAGGCGGTGGCCGCGGCTGGCGGCGTCGCGCTGCTGCTGGGACTCATCATGGGCCGCAGCAGATGATGGATGCGTCTGCGCCGCTGCCCGAGGCGGGTGAGGCTGCGTCCGCCACGGGGCCGGTGCGGGGATTGTTCGCGGCGCTGCTCGAGGCGCTGCACACGCGGCTCGAGCTCGCAGAAGTGGAGTTGGAGATCCACCTGCGAGCGCTGCTGCGCTCACTGATCTGGTCGGTCAGTGCGGTGGCCTGCGCGCTGCTCGGCCTCGCCTTCGGCATGATGGCACTGATCGCGGCCTTGTGGAACACGCACCGCATGCTCGCGCTGCTCGGCGGGACGCTGCTGTTCATCGCGCTCGCCGCGATCTTCGGTTACCTCGGGGCGCGCGCACTGCGCACCCGTTCGGGAGCGCTCGAGGGATCGTTCGAGCAACTCGCCGAGGACGAGCGGCGCGCGCGAGGTGATCCATGAAGCGTCTCACCAACCTCGAGGAGCGCCGCCGTGAGCTGCTCGCGCGCTGCGACGCCCAGCGCGAGGAGATCGCCTGGCGGATCGGGCAGCTCGGTCCGCGGCGCTGGGCGCAGGGCCTCGCGAGCGGCGCCGCCTCCGGCGCTGTCGGAGCGCTGCGATCGCAGCGGCGACATCCGCTCGCCTGGGTGGTCGCCGTCGCGGCGCTGCTGCTGCTGCGGCGACCGCGTGACGCGCTGTTCCTGCTGGCGAGGGCTCGCGGGGCGCTGAGTTTGGCCGCACGCGCGACGGAGGTGCTGGGCGTCGTCAGTGCGCTCCGCAGGAAGAAGCGCTCGCCGGCAAGCTAGGCGCGCGCCGGGCGCCGCGCGCGAAATTTCGTGGTTGCTCAGCGCTCCCGCGCGGAGGCGGTCGAAGCGGACTGCAGCTTCGCTGCGGCCGGATCGGCCCCGAGTCCGATGA
>DASQRV010000006.1:0-2341 GCA_035642735.1 Steroidobacteraceae bacterium | reverse complement strand
AGGCGGCGGCGATGTCGGCGCGTCCGGCGGCGAGCTCCGCCTGCAGCGTGCGCTCGTTGGCGAGCGGGTACATGGTGAGCCGCACCCCAAGCCGCGTGGCGTAGGCGCTGGCGAGCTCGTATTCGAGCCCCTCCGTGCCCTGGGCACCGAGGTAGTAGCAGGTGGGCAGGTTGAGCGTTGCGACGCGCAGCTCGCCGCGCGCGCGGATGGCATCCAACGCCCCTGCGGGCGTGTGCTGGCTGCAGCTAGCGGCGGCGCCGAGTACAACGAGCAGCGCGGCGAGCGTCAATGTGCGCACGAACCTCCCCGCGCCGTACGGGCTTTCCGCTAGAATAGCCGCCCCCTGCACCCTGCGGGACCGCCGGAGAGGTACCGAAGCGGTCATAACGGCGCCGACTCGAAATCGGATGGTCGGGTAAAACCGGCACGTGGGTTCGAATCCCACCCTCTCCGCCACATACTTCAGAAATGTCACGGTCCCTCGGACGCGCCGCGGCGCTCAGTTCGACTGTTGCAGGTACGCCGAGGCTACAGCTACCGGCTCAATTTGTCGTCTGACGCAAATTGTCGACATGCCCGGGGGTGTATTGATTCTTTGCTGCGTCGACTCGCGCGCGGCGCCGGCGCGCCGCCGATCAGGTCGGCTTCTTCAGACCCTCACGGTACGCCGCGGCGAACGCTTCCACGAAGGTGTGAGGCAGATGATCCGGGGGCATCTCGATGAGATTGCGGTAGAAGGTCGTGAACAACTCCCAGTACTGGGCCTTGTCGGCGGAGCGCGCCTTGCCGCGCCGCGCGGCGCGCTCGAAGCGCGCTTCGAGCTCGGCCGGATCGAGCCGGTCGAGGAACTCGACGAACGCGGCGCGCATCGCCCGCGCGATCGCGCTCTCGTGGAGGCGCGCCGCGGCGACGGTATCGCGCAGCCATTGCACCGAGTCGAGGCGGCGTCCCTCGTGTCGCAGGAACAGCTCCACCGCCAGATCCTCGACCATGGAGTCCCCGAGCGAGGGACGCGGGTCGTCCTGCTCGGGCGGCGGCGACTCGATGCGGTAGCGGTTGCGTGTCTCGGCGCGGGTGCGCTCGAGCTCCTTGAACCCCACCAGCGCCTCGCGGAACAGCCGTCCCGCCAGATGCAGCAGCCGCCCCTGCGCCTCCGCCGGCAGCCGCTCCTGTGCGATGCCCGCGCCGCGGCAGAAGGCGTCGAGGCCGGACTGCACGTCTTCGAGCGAGAGGTAGGAGCCGCTGTTCTTCGGCTGACTCACCGCTTCGGCGAGACGCGCCAGCGCTGTGCCGATCGGGGCCGCCTCGCCGCCGGCGGCCGCCGCCGGCTCAGCGGGCGGCGTAGCGCCGCTCGGCCGTTGCGTCTGCGCGAGCGCCCGCACCCGCCCGGAGTCGACCGGCTGGCCGTAGGCGCTGACCGGCAGCGCCGGCAGATCGACGACCGGCACCAGCAACTCCTCGAGGTTCAGCTTGACGCCGATGTCGCGCTCGGTGGTACGCCCGAGCGTGCGCAGCGCGTGGATACCGGTCGGCACGGCCGCAGAGGCCGCAGGCTGCTGCTCGTTCTGGCGCTCGAGCGCCGCGAGAATGTGGTAGTCCCCCATGCGGAGGACGTCGCCGTTTTCGATCCGGTAGCCGGAGGAGCCGCGCTTGGCGAGCGGCTCCATGTCGTCATTGACGTACACCCCGTTGGTGCTCACGTCCTGGAGATAGAAGTGCCCCTCGCGGAACTGCACGCGCGCGTGATGCGCCGAGACGTAGCGCAGCGGGTCGGGCAACACCCAGTCATTGTCGGCCGAGCGGCCGATCGTGCCGCCCTCCACCGAGAAGATCGCACTGCCACGCTCAGCCAGCGAACGCCGCTGTTCGCTGACGACCCGCAGCCTGAGCATGGTTCCCCGACTCAAATGAGCGATCCCTCGTGCGACAGCGCGTAAGGCGTTTTCCCCGAGGCGCAACGACGTCCCGGGCGGTGCCCGCCGGACATATAATGGCAGCATCAAACTAGCAGCGACCCATGCGCGAGCCATGGCAACCAGTCACATTTTCCGCATTATGTTCGTGAATCAGGGCAAGGTTTACGAGGTATACGCCCGGCGTGTCAGCCACGGCGAGCTGTTCGGTTTCATCGAGGTGGAGGAGCTGCTGTTCGGCGAGCGATCCTCCGTGGTGCTCGACCCCTCCGAAGAGCGCATCAAGGGCGAGTTCTCGGGCGTCAAGCGCACCTTCCTGCCGATGCATTCGATCCTGCGCATCGATGAGGTGAAGAAGCACGGCACGGCCAAGATCACCGTGTTGGAAAGCGGTGCGGCCGGGAATGTCGCGCAGTTTCCCATGCCGA
>DASQRV010000005.1:0-5024 GCA_035642735.1 Steroidobacteraceae bacterium | reverse complement strand
GGATCGCATGGAGATCATCGAGCTCAACGGATACACCGAGGAAGAGAAGCTGCAGATTGCCAGGCGCTACCTGGTAGCGCGGCAGCTCAAGTCGAACGGCCTCGAGGCTTCGCAGGTGACCATCACCGATGCGGCGCTGGCGCGCGTCATCCGTGAGTACACGCGCGAGGCCGGGGTGCGCAGTCTCGAGCGGCAGATCGGCGCCCTGCTGCGCAACGCCGCCGTGCAGATTGCCGAGGGCAAGGCCGCGCATGTGACCTTCGATGCAACCGATGTCCACGCAGTGCTCGGCGCTTCGCGTTTCGAGAGCGATATCGCCAGCCGCACGAGCGTTCCGGGAGTTGCTACCGGGCTCGCCTGGACCCCGGTCGGTGGTGACATACTCTTCATCGAATCGGCGCGACTCCCCGGGCATGGCAAGCTCATCCTCACGGGACAGCTTGGCGATGTCATGAAGGAGAGCGCGCAGGCGGCCTTGAGTCTCGTTAAGTCGCAGGCCGAGGAGCTCGGCATCGACCCCAAGGTCTTCGACAGGAGCGACGTTCACGTGCACGTACCGGCGGGGGCGATCCCGAAAGACGGCCCCAGTGCAGGGGTGGCGATGTACGTCTCCCTCGCCTCGTTGTTCAAGCGCGAATCCGTTCGCCCGGATGTGGCCATGACCGGAGAGATCAGCCTGCGGGGACTGGTACTGCCGGTCGGCGGCATCAAGGAAAAGACGATCGCCGCGGCGCGCGCCGGAATCAAGCGAGTCATTCTTCCGGCGCGCAATCGACGCGATCTCGAGGACATCCCGCAGAGCACGCGCGAGTCCCTGGAGTTTGTCTGGGTGGAGCGCGTCGATGAGGCGCTCGCGGTCGCCCTGGGTGGCGCACCGAGCGGGGAGCCGCAAGGCGAGCCCGCCAAAGCCGAGACGCGTGCAGCACTCGCCCGCAAGGAACGCTCGCGCCGGCAGCCGACGTCAGGCCCGGTCCTCTAGTCTCCAGCTACCGGCCCCCGCGGACCGCAGTGCGGTGCGGCGTTACCCGCACGACTATCTTTCCGGTGAGCGGGTGGCCCATGCATCCAACCGTTGTGGGAACTGGTCTACACCGGCAAGCTTCGCCCCGGCAAAGGCGCACTGCGGAATCTTAATGCGTGCGCGTCAACCCCGCCGCATCGACCCGCCGTCCTCACTGTAAACGGACGCGGCGGCTGGGATGAGCTGAGCCCTCAGACTCCCGCCACTCCCAGTGTCCGTCGCGCGAAGCCGAGCTTACCGCGGGCGACCACGGTCTCCCCGACCTTGACCGTGCCTTCGACGAGCGTGATGTCGCCCGCCGTCTTGAGGATTTGTACCGCGATCTGCATCTGGTCCCCGGGCATGACCGGCGCCAGGAATCGCATGTCGTTGATGGACCCGAGCATGAGGAACTCCCCGGGCCGCAGGCCGAGGGAAGTCGTCCGCGAGAACAATATCGAGGCGGATTGGCCGAAGGCTTCGACGATCAGCGTGCCGGGCATGATGGCAAGCTCCGGGAAGTGCCCGAGGAACTGAATCTCGTTCCCGGTGACGTTCTTCAGCGTGAGGATCCGCTGCTCCGGCACGAGCTCGAGCACCGCGTCCACCATGATCATGGGGAAGCGCTGCTTGAGGAGCGTGCGCACCTCGGCGAAGTTCATGAGCGGCACACGATCGTCGGATTGCATGATCCACCACCCGTTGCGGGTCTTCAGCGCGCCTGCAGCAGCATCGCGGTCGCGCGCGGCAGGAACCGCGCTTGTGGGACGGCGACACTCGCGTCGGAAATCATCCGCAGTGCGCGCAGTCCCGCTTCCTCCGCCATCCTGAGCGGCTCGCTCTCCCGATTGAATTCGAACACGTGGTCCCGCTGCGCCGATTCGAGCGCAGTGCTGAAGAACACCAGACCCTGTGGCGCGATCTGCGCGGCGAGCGAAGCGAACAGCGGTTGGGGCGTCGGCAAGTGCTCTGCCAGCATGGCCGAGATGATGCCCTGGTACGTCACCGTCCGACCGGCGCTGCCACTGCGCAGCGCGTCCTGCACGGCGAAGCTCACCCGCCCGGCGTGTCCGGAAGCCTCGAGCAGCCGGTTGGCCACGGCGACCGCCGGCGGACTGATGTCGAGCCCGGTGACGCGGATGTCGGGGCGCTCTTCGGCTGCGAGGAGGCTCAGCACACCGTGTCCGCAAGCGAGCTCGAGTACTGCGGCGTTCTTCGGCAGGCGCCGCAGGAACTCATCCCGAAACAACACGATGTGCCCGATCATCGAAGGCCAGAAGGCGTAGATGAGTATCGCCGCCCACATGTACGGCACCATGTAGCCTTCGTCCTCGTAGACACCCGAGACGATCTCCGGCATGGCTTCGGGGGTGTACTTGCCGGTCCGCTCGTAGATCTGCTGCGCCTGGGCGACGCCCAGGCAGTAACTCGCGTAGCCGCGCGCGGCGTCATCGAACGCCTTCTCGCCATAGGCGGCATCGGCCCAGCGTGCCAGCGGGTCGAGAAGCCAGGAACACAACTCCTCGTTCGCGCGGAAGGCTGCCTGCGCGGCCGGCGCAAACCACTTCGCGCGGCGCTCGATGGCGCTGAGGAAAGCCTCTGCCGTTTTCATGGTGCCGGGCGTCGCATGGTGACTCGCGTGATCAATCGGCGTTGGCCGGCACATGGCGAACGAGCCGGACCATCGGCCTGATGAGGTCCGTCCCGTCCCAGGGTGAGCCGAAGACATGCATGCGGCCGAGCTTCACGATCCGATCGACGCCGTTGCGGCCCGCGGCCTGTGTCAGTGCGGCCTCCTTCGCATGATCGCCGACCGCGAGCCCGAGTGTCTGCACCCTGCCGTCGAATCGCGCAATCGGCTCCAGCAGGTCCTCGACCAGCAGCACGCTCAAGGCGCGCCCCTGGGTCGGTGAGGGGACCGTCGCACCCGCGCCGAGCAGCAGCGTCCAGTCGGGTGTCACCGGAAACAACGCACGGTGGGCGCTGTCATCGAGCAGCCACGAGGCCCGCGCCAGGCAGATCGCCGAGGTCAACGCCGGATGGATGCTCTCACGCGGGTGAAGTCGGTTCTCCGTCTCGAAGGCTGCGGCGAGCCTCGCGGCGAATTCCGCCAGGTCACCGGCCGCGCACCGCTCGAGAAAGAGCGCCTGCGGCGAGGAGCACGCCTGCTGATCGAACTGCCACACATCGCGTGCCAGCCGCCGGCACCAGATGTCCCGATGCGGGCCACCGGACCAGCTGGCGCCATCCATCGCCGCAACCGAGAGCCGCGGACCGAATACCGCCAGGCGCGCGCAGGGAGGAAAAGGTAGCGCGCGAATCTGCGTGACCGCCTCGGCGCCGCCCCAGATCATGGCGCCATCGACCGCCGCCGCCATGGCGTGCTGCAGATCGGCGCGCTCGTGCTCGAAGCTCGCGATGCAGATGCGCTCGAGGAGCGGGCCGGCGACGGCGACCTCGCTCAGTTTCTCGAGCAGGGCTCGGGTCTGCCCGAGGAGCCCCGCCGGCACGCGCACCAGGCAGGCGTTGCCCCCGAGCAGCGCGCAGGAGAGCGACAGCAGCGGCTGGATCTCGATGTTGCCTGCCGGCCAGTGACCGATCACCCCGAGCGGGTACGCCCGCAATCGCGCGCTGCGCTCCTCCTGCCATTCGCCGTTGAGCCCCCCGGCACCGAGCTCACGCACGACGATCGGCTCGAGCGTGCCGCGCCGCAGCCACAGCCTGAGGAAGGCGACCCCCGGGATTGCATCGACCGTGGGGCCGCGCAGCGATTGGCCCCAGCGCTCGAGGACCTCGATCACTTGTGCGGGAGCGAGCTCGAGGTCGCGTACTCGCTCGCGCAACCGCTGCGCCGCGGCTGTAACCTCGCGCGGAGAATCGAAGTGCTGAAGAAGATCAGACATATGCCGATCAGACTGCGGCGGGGCGTTGCCGGATCGTCTCGATGTTGCCACAGCCCCTAATCTCCGCGTGCGGCACGCGCTTCACAAAGCGGAAACTGATACCCCGCCGGCCGCAGGCGCAGCCGTCATAGCGGATGACCTGCGCGATGTCGTCGGTCAACACCAGGAATCCGGGAAAGCTGGTGGGCAAGACGCTGCAGACCTGCACCAGGCCGTGTTGCCCCTCCTCGACCGGGCGCAATGTCAGCGGATCGCGCACGATCACCGCCGCAAACGCCGGCACGTGCTTGTGCCCGTACTCGCAGTCCGGGTAGATGACGCCAACGTTCTCGACCATGCCGTAGAAGTCCAGCACGCGGTCCGCGGCACAGCCGAACACCTGCGCAACTCCGGCAGCGAACACCTCGCGCGTCACGGCCTGATCCTGCAGCCGCTTCCAGCCACCGCTGTGCAAGACGCGAATGTTGGGCATCTGCAGACGGATCCCGCGCTCATGCAGCGGCTTCACGAAGTGCTGCCAGATGACATAGGTGAACCCGTAGGCGAGTACCTCGGCCGCGCCCCATCGCGCCGCGAAGCTGGAGAGTCGCGACTCATCGATCTGCGGCTCGCCCGCGGCGTCGCGCAGACAGCACACCATCTCGGTAGCGAAGGGTCGAAGGCCCTGAATCGCGGCCGCCCGCGCGCCGAGCTGACCGCCTCCGGCGAGCGTCTCCGCCGTATCGATGACCAGGTACGGGCGGCGCATCGATCCGATGAAGTCAGTGGTGATGGCGACCACGCCCTTCACCATGCGCCTGGAAGTTGGCGCATCCAGCGCCACGCGGCTCGGTGTCTGGCCGGTGGTCGCGCTCGATGCCAGTGTACGCACGATCTCCTGCGTTCCGCTCAGTGTGAGCGGCGGGCTCACTTTGAATGCACCCACCGGCAGATAGGGCAGATCGGCGATGCTTTTGGCAACGCGGTAGTCAGAAGGCCACGCGTCGAGATACCGGCGCAGGCGCTCGTCGCGCTCGGCCGCACCGGTGAGCTGCTGCTGCAGCAGCGCGAGGAGCCGCGCCTGGTGCGCGGCGGGCGCGAGCGAGAATGGCGGCGCGGCGAGCAGAGCGTCGATTTGCTTC
>DASQRV010000004.1:0-2812 GCA_035642735.1 Steroidobacteraceae bacterium | reverse complement strand
ATATGCCTAGTTGTTGACACAGTGTCACAAATTGAGCTAGTGTCAATTTATGTCCTATATCGCCGAACGCCGAGAGGAAGAGAAGGAACGCCGCCGGGCTGAGCTGCTGGATGCGGCCGAGTCGCTCTACGCCCAGCACGGCTGGGAGGCGGTCACCATGGACCAGGTGGCGCGGACGGCGCGGCTGTCGCGCGCCCTGCTCTACGTCTACTTCCGCGACAAGGAGGATCTGCTCTTCGCGATCGGGGAACGCGCGATGAAGCTCCTGTACCAGCGCTTTGCCGCCGCGCTCGAGACACCGGGCAGCGGGCGCGACAAAGTCGAGGCGATCGGACGGGCGTACATGGGATATGCCCTGGAATTCAGGCACTATTTTGACTTCTGCTCGCGCTTCCAGAGCCACGAGGTGAGCTCTCAGGCTCCGCCGAACGAGGAGGCCTGCCACCAGGCGAGTGAGGCGGTGATGGGTCTCGTCATCCAGGCCATCGAAGCCGGGGTCGCGGACGGCAGCATCTCTGCGACCCTGGCCCGGGAGCCCCGGTTGCTCGGTGCGAGCCTGTGGGCCTTCACCCATGGGATCGTGCAGATCGCGATTTCCAAAGCTGGCGACTTTGCGCGACAGGGCATAGCCGCGCACGTGTTCACCGACTACGCATTCGAGCTCGTCCGTACGCTGCTACGCAGCTCTCCCTCCTGATTTTTTTTGCCCAGGTACCTATGAACGTCTAGTTATTAGACACACGTCTAGCTCTCTTCCAGGAATGTACTGCCATGGACACATCGTCTTCACCCACGATTTCCCGGAGCGGAGCAGCGCCACTCCTGGCCCTTGTGGCGCTGCTGTCCGCGTGTCACTCGCACCCGGCGGCTCAGACACCGCCAGTCGCGGTCGTCACCTACACCGCGCATACCTCCGACGATGAGGACCCGCCGACCTATCCCGCCGAGGTCGCGCCCCGCTACTCGAATCCGCTCTCGTTCCGGGTGGCGGGAAAAGTGATCGAGCGGCGCGTACGGCTCGGGGATCGGGTCACCGCGGGTGAAGTGCTCGCGCAACTCGATCCCACCGATCAGCAACGTCAGGTGGCAAGCGCGAAGGCCGCGCTCGCCGCAGCCCAACATCGACTGCACTACGCGCAGCAGCAGCTCGACCGGGACGAGTCGCAGTTCTCGCACCAGCTGATCGCCGCCAACCAGCTCGAGCAGACCGAGGACGCGCACGCCGCGGCGCTCGCGGCGCGCGACCAGGCAGCAGCAGAGCTCACCGTGGCCGAGAACGCGCTGAGCTATCACACGCTCAAGGCGGATCACGACGGGTTCATCACCGCTGAGAACGTGGATACCGGCCAGGTGGTCACCGCCAGCCAGGCGGTGTACCAGCTCGCCTGGTCGGGCGATGTCGACGTGGTCCTCGATGCCGCCGCGAGCGATGCGAACCACATGGTTGTCGGACAAGCCGCGCGCGTCGTGCTGCCGTCGGTCCATGCGCAAGCGCTCGAGGCACACGTGCGCGAGATCGCTCCCGCGGCCGATCCGCAAAGCCGCACCTTCCGCATCAAGCTGACTCTCAACGATCCGGCGCCGGGCATCCGGCTCGGCACGATTGGCGAGGCCACGCTGCTGCCGCCGCAGGGGGATGCGCCGGCGCGCGAGATGGCCATTCCCTCGACGGCGCTCTTTCACCAGGGCGCGCACCCGGCCGTGTGGGTCCTCGAGGGCGCCACGCCGCGGTTGGCCCTGCGACCGATCACGGTGCAGAGCTATCGAGACCGCTCGGTGATCCTCAGCAGTGGGCTGCGAGAGGGCGACCGCATCGTCGCCGCCGGCGTGCATACGGTGTTTGTGGGCGAGCGCGTCACACCGTTCGTGAGCCCGCTCGACGCGGATGAGCCCGCGGCGCCGGTCGACGGCACGGGGTTGCGCAGCGCTCAGCTCACCCGGGAGACGCCGCGATGAGCGACTCCACCCGTCACCCGGCGGATACCTCGCACCGTTTCAACCTGTCGACCTGGGCGATCGAGCATCGAGCGCTCGTGGTGCTGATCCTACTGCTGGTGAGCCTCTCGGGGATCCTCTCCTACCGCCGGCTGGCGCAGTCCGAGGACCCACCGTTCACCTTCAAGGTCATGGTCATCCGCACCTTCTGGCCGGGGGCGACCACGCGCCAGGTGCAGGAGGAGCTCACGGACCGCATCGCGCGCACCCTGCAGGCGACGGCGCACGTCGATTTCCTCAACAGCTACTCGCGGCCGGGCGAGTCGACGCTCTTCTTCACGATCCAGGATTCCGCGCCCGCGGCGCAGGTGCCGGAGACCTGGTACCAGGTGCGAAAACGCGTGGGCGATATCGCCTACACGCTGCCGCCGGGCGTACAGGGACCGTACTTCAACGACGAGTTCGGAGACGTCTACACCAACATCTACGCCCTCGAGGGCGATGGCTTCACGCCGGCGCAGCTGCATGACTGGGGCGAGTGGCTGCGCGCGCAGCTGCTGCGCGTCGCGCAGGTCAACAAGGTCGATTTCTTCGCCGACCAGGAGCAGCGGATCTTCGTCGAGATCACCAATGCCGAGCTCGCGAAGCTCGCGTTGACCCCGCAGGCGATCGCAACCGCACTCGATACCCAGAACGCGGTCGCAGGGTCCGGCGTTTTCACGACCGCCGACGATCGGGTGTACGTGCGGCCGAGCGGGCAGTTCAGCGACGTGGATCAGATCGCCGCTACGCTCCTGCGGGTGCACGGCCACGACGTGCGGCTCGGGGACATCGCCCGCATCGCGCACGGTTATGCCGATCCGCCCGCGGAGTACAT
>DASQRV010000003.1:0-8129 GCA_035642735.1 Steroidobacteraceae bacterium | reverse complement strand
CGAGCTGTCGCGGCGCGAGGGCCGGGGAGCACTGCCGCCGAGCGCACCGCGGCTGCTCATCCGCCATCCGGCGGTGCTTGCGGATGAAGCACGACCGAAGCTGCGCGAGCTGCTGGAGAAGTACGAGGTGCTGCGCCGCGTCGTCGAGTATCGTGACGGTCTGCAGCAGCTGTGGAACGAGAATCCGGCGCGGGCACTCACCCAGCTGCGCGAGTGGTGCCGCCGCGCGGAAAACAGCGGGATCGGCGCGCTGCGTGAGTTCGCCCAGGGCCTGCCCGCCTACGGGCACGGCTAGTTTCAACCCGAGCGCAGCGGCAGGCCTCCCGCGCGGGTCACGGTGCGCATGGCGAAGCTCGAGTGCACCCGCGCGACGCTCGGCAGCCGCGTGAGATGCTGGTTGTGCACGCGCTCGAAATCCGCCATGTCCGTCACCACCAGCCGCAACAGGTAGTCGTGCTCGCCGGTCATGAGATAACACTCCATCACCTCCGGCACCTTGCGCACCGCGCTCTCGAAGGCTTCGAGCCCCGCCTGGCTCTGGCGGTCGAGCGTGATGTTGACGAACACATTCACCGGAAAGCCGGCCTTGTGCTGGTCGATCAGCGCGGTGTAACCCTGGATCAGGCCGGCTTGCTCGAGCGCGCGCACGCGGCGCAGGCACGCTGATTCCGAGAGGCTGACCTTCTCGGCGAGCAGCGTGTTGGTGATGCGCGCATCCTGCTGCAGGAGGCGCACGATGGCGCGATCGTAGCGGTCGAGTTCCATTGGCGCAATAATCCGTCATTAAATTGGCGGTAGGCGGCAGATTCTGCCACAGACACGGGCCGCCGGGCGCGATTACGCAAGCGCCATCTCGCGCAGAAACCTACCGTGGCGGGCCAAGAACACAGGAGTCCACCGCCATGCGCATCGGGGTTCCACGCGAGATCAAGGTTCACGAGTACCGGGTTGGGCTGGTGCCCGCGGGAGTGCGCGAGCTCACCGCTGCCGGGCACGAGGTACTCGTCGAGAGCGGCGCGGGCAACGGTATCGGCGTCGATGACGCGCAGTTCCGGGCCGCCGGGGCCGGGGTAGCTGCGCGGGCCGCCGAGGTCTTCGAGCGCGCCGAGATGATCGTCAAGGTGAAGGAGCCGCAGCCGGTGGAGTACGAGATGCTGCACCGCGGGCAGGTGCTGTTCACCTACCTGCACCTCGCTGCCGACCCGCCGCAGGCGCGCGGGTTGATGAAGTCCGGCGCCACCGCCATCGCCTACGAGACCGTCACCGCCCCTAACGGCTCGCTGCCGCTGCTCACGCCGATGAGCGAAGTCGCGGGCCGCATGTCCATCCAGGTCGGTGCCGCGAGCCTGCAGAAAGCCCAGGGCGGCTTCGGTGTGCTGCTCGGCGGTGTGCCAGGTGTGCCACCGGCGAAAGTGGTGATCCTCGGCGGCGGGGTGTCCGGTACGCACGCCGCGGAGATGGCGGTGGGGGTGCGCGCCGATGTGACCGTGGTCGACCGCTCGGTCGAGCGGCTGCGGGAGCTGTCGTCGATGTTCGGCTCTTCGCTGCGCACGGCTTACTCGACCACCGAGACCATCGAGCGCCTGGTGCGCGATGCCGATCTCGTCATCGGTGCGGTGCTGGTTGCGGGTGCCGCTGCGCCGAAGCTCGTCACCCGTGCAATGGTGAAGACCATGAAGCCGGGCGCGGTGCTGGTCGACATCTCGATCGACCAGGGCGGCTGCTTCGAGACCAGCCACCCGACCACTCACGCGGAACCGACCTTCGTGGTCGATGGCGTGATCCACTACTGTGTCGCGAATATGCCCGGCGCCGTTCCGCGCACCTCCACGCTCGCACTGACCAACGCGACGCTGCGCTACGTGCGGGCGCTCGCCGACCTCGGCTGGCAGGACGCTTTTCGCCGCGATCCGGGACTTGCCGCGGGGCTCAACGTGCACGCCGGGGAGATCACGCACGAGGTGGTGGCGAAGGCGCTGGGACTCACGGCCAAACCGCTGCGCTGAGTGCTTCGCGACCGGGCCGCCTCGCCTCGAGGGGCGGTCGGGCGCGCCTCCCCAAAAAGAGAGTAGTCGGCCCGGGTGTGTGCCGCTACGCTACCCGCGCACTCCAACAAACTTCCCGGAGGTTCCCGTGACGAAGATTGCGCTGCCGGCCGCAGTGCTGGCACTCGTGGCAGGCGCCGCGCTCGCCCAGCCGGTGACATACCAGGTCGATCCCTCGCACACCTACCCGAGCTTCGAAGCCGACCATTTTGGGGGCGTGTCGATCTGGCGCGGCAAATTCACCAAGACCTCCGGAACGATCGTGCTCGACCGGGAGAAGGGCACCGGCACGGTAGACATCACGGTCGACCCTGCCTCGATCGACTTTGGCAACCCAAAGCTCGATGAGCACGTGAAGTCGCCGGAAATGCTCGACGTCGCGAAATTCCCGACGGCCACCTTCAAGGGCAAGCTCACGGGTTTCAAGGATGGCGTGCCGACTCAGGTCGAGGGCGAGTTCACGCTGCACGGTGTGACGCGACCGCTCACACTCACCATCAACTCCTTCAAATGCATGACCTACCCAATGGACAAGAAGGAACACTGCGGGGCGGATCTCTCAGGGACCTTCAACCGCGCCGATTACGGCGTCAACTTTGGCGACAAGTACGGCTTCAACATGGCTACGAAGCTCGCCATCCAGGTCGAAGGGATTCGGTTGAGCTGACAGTGCGCAGCGCGCGTTCACCAACCGATGCGGGACACGGCCTCACTGGCGAGCGCGAGTGAGGCCGTGAGTCCCGGTGACTCGATGCCGAAGAGATTCAACACCCCGTTGATCCCGTGCCGCGCGGCGTCATCGACGCGGAAGTTCTCCACCGCCTGGCGCGGCCCGTAAATCTTCGCGCGCACACCCGCATAGGCCGGCTCGAGGGCGCCGTCCGCGAGAGCCGGCCAGTAGCGGCGGATCGCGGCATAGAAGGCGCCGCTGCGGGCTGCGTCCACCTGGAAGTCGCAGGCCTCCACCCATTCGACATCGGGTCCGAAGCGGGCGCGACCGGCGAGGTCGAGCGTGAGATGGATGCCGAGGCCGCCACCCTGTGGCAGCGGATAGACGAGACGCCGGAAGGGGGCGCGCCCCCGCAGCGAGAAATAACTGCCCTTGGCGAAGTACGCCCGGGGGATGTGCTGCGCCGGAAAACCCTCGATGAGCTGTGCCACGGCCGGCGCCTGCACGCCCGCGCTGTTCACCATGAGACGCGCGCGCAGGGCCGGCGGCTCACCATTCACGCCGATCAGTACGGCAGCCTCCTCGAGCACCATGCGCGTCACCGCGCTGCGGCAGGAGAGCTTGGCGCCGTGCGCTTCGGCGTCCGCTAGCAGCGCCAGCATCAGCGCGTGACTATCGACGATGCCGGACTCGGGCGACTGCAGCGCCGCCGCGCACGCGAGCCCGGGCTCGAGCGCACGCACCTGCGCACCCTCCAGCCATTCGGTCTCGACGCCGTTGGTACCCGCGTTGGCCGCGAGGCGCCTGAGGGCCGGCAACTGCGTGTCATCGGCGAGGACGAGCTTGCCGCAGCGCCGGTGGGCGATGCCCCGCTCGCGGCAATAGTCGTATAGCCGCTCGCGCCCCGCGACGCAGAGCCGCGCCTTGAGCGAGCCGGGTGGGTAGTACAATCCGCCGTGTATCACCTCGCTGTTGCGGCTGCTCGCACCCTCGCCGATGCCGGCAGCCGCTTCGAGGATGAGCGTCTCGTGGCCGCGCGTGGCCAACTCGCGCGCGACTGCGAGCCCGACGACACCTGCCCCGACCACCACCGCGTCGATGCGGTCCATGTGCGGCGAGTTTAGTCCACGAGTGCGGGACCGGGGTGCCAGGCGGCCGCGCACCGCCCGCGGGCGCGCCCGGCCGTACAATGCCCGGACCTGCCGCGCCAGAACACAAGGAGAATGCCGTGCCCGCCGTGAACTACCGCCTGGAAGGCGAGACTGCCGTCCTCAGCATTGCGAACCCGCCGATGAATGCGCTCAGCCTCCCGGTGCGCGAGGGGTTGATGCAGGGCCTCGTGCGCGCCGCCAGCGACGACGCGGTCGCGGCGATCGTGGTGAGCGGTGCGGACGGCACCTTCTCCTCCGGCGCCGACATCAAAGAGATCGCCTCCGGAGCGGCACTCACGGCGCCGACGCTGCGCGATCTGCAGGCCCAGATGGAGGCGAGCCGCAAGCCGCTCGTCGCGGCGATCGAGGGGATCTGCTTTGGCGGAGGCTTCGAGATTGCGCTCACCTGTCACTGGCGCGTCGCCGGCCGCGAGGCGAAGGTGGGGCTGCCGGAAGTGAAGCTCGGTCTGTTGCCGGGAGCCGGCGGCACGCAGCGCTTCACGCGCCTCGCCGGGCCCGCGGCGGCGCTGGACGCCCTCACGAGCGGCGCTCCGATCCCTGCAGCGCGTGCCATCGAGCTGCGCCTCGTCGATGCGGCGGCCGACGACGTCCTCTCCGCGGCCATCGCCCTGGCGCGACGCGCGGTGAGCGAGCACTGGCCGCTGCGGGTCACGAGCGACATCAGCGAGCACCTGAGCGAGGCTACCCCGGAGCTGTTCAGCGATTTCCGCCGGCGGCTCGCCACGAAAGCGCGCGGCCAGCTCGCTCCCTTCCGCATCGTCGATGCCATCGAGGCCGCCGGCACGCGACCGAAGGAGGAGGCATTCCGGCTCGAGCGGGAGTACTTCCTCGAGTGCCGTGCCAGCCCGCAAAGTAAGGCGCTCACGCACGTGTTTTTTGCCGAGCGCGAGGCTCGCCGTATTCCCGGCCTCCCCGCCGGCACCGAGGCGCTGCCGATCGGCACGGCGGCGGTGATCGGCGCCGGCACCATGGGTGGCGGGATCGCGATGAGTTTCGCGAACGCCGGCATCCCGGTCGCACTCCTCGAGGTCTCGAAAGAGGCGCTCGAGCGCGGGCTCAGCGTGATCCGCAAGAACTACGGGGCCTCGGTGGCGCGTGGCAGCCTCGCGCCGGCGCGCGCCGAGCAGGCGCTGGCGCTGATCCGCGGCGTCAGCGACTACCAGGCGATGGGGAGCGCCGACATCATCATCGAGGCGGTGTTCGAGGACCTGACAGTGAAGCGCGAGGTGTTTGCCAGGCTCGATCGCGTCGCTGCACCGCACGCCATCCTCGCGACCAACACCTCGACGCTCGACATCGATGCCATCGCCGCGAGCACCACCCGCCCGGCGCAGGTGGTCGGCACGCATTTCTTCAGTCCGGCCAACGTCATGAAGCTGCTCGAGAACGTGCGCGGGCGGCAGACCTCGGCGCAGACCATCGCCACCGTGATGGCGCTCGGCAGGAGTCTCGGCAAGATCCCGGTGCTCGCCGGCAACTGCGATGGCTTCATCGGCAACCGCATGCTGATGTTCTACGGCAGTGAAGCGGAATACCTGCTCGAGGAGGGCGCCACCCCCGAGCAGATCGATCGCGTGATGGAGAATTTCGGCTTTGCCATGGGCCCGTTCGCGATGCGCGATCTGGCCGGGAACGATGTGGGCTTCCTGATCCGCAAGGGCCGCAAGCTCCCGGCCGATGAGCGCTGGTCGCCGATTCTCGAGCGAATCGTCGGCACCGGTCGGCTCGGACAGAAAAGCGGCAAGGGCTTCTACCGCTACGACGGGCGCACCCGCATCGTCGATCCCGAGGTCACCACGATCATCGAGGGCGTCTCGCGCGAGCTTGGCATCCGCAGGCGCGAGATTCCGGATGAGGAGATCCTCGACCGTCTGCTGCATCCGCTCGTCAACGAGGGGGCGCGCATCCTCGAGGAGGGGATCGCTATCCGCGCGGGGGACATCGACGTGGTGTACGTGTACGGCTACGGCTTTCCCGCCTCCCGGGGCGGCCCAATGTTCTGGGCGGAGCAGTCGGGGCTCGCACGCGTGGTCGACACCATGCGCCGGCTCGCAGCCTCGCACGGCGCGCGCTGGCGCCCGGCGCCGCTGCTCGAGCGCCTGGCGGCGGCCGGGCAGGGATGGAGCGCAGCGCGGCGGGATGCGCCGACCGCGAAAAACGGCTGACCACGGCAGAATCGGGCGAGTCATGCGCGGTCAAGGCACGGCGGGGGTCGCGTTGCTGCTGTTATTGAGCGGTGTGGCATGGGCCGACACACCGCCCGCAGCGCACGACATGCCGAGGGTACCGGCAACCGTGGCGGAGTGGGCGCAGGGCGCGCGTCTTTTCGAGGGATTGGGAGAATTTCACCGCCGCGTGACGACTTCTTCGCCCCTCACCCAGCAGTATTTCGACCAGGGGATGCGGTTCCTGTGGGCGTTCAACCACGACG
The DNA here is from genome assembly GCA_035642735.1 of Steroidobacteraceae bacterium. Classification (GTDB taxonomy): domain Bacteria; phylum Pseudomonadota; class Gammaproteobacteria; order Steroidobacterales; family Steroidobacteraceae; genus 13-2-20CM-66-19. The sequence goes on along the minus strand of DASQRV010000003.1, from coordinate 1,811 downwards.
AGGCAACGCGTTCCTTTGCCAAGGCCGCGGAGCTCGATCCCGCCTGCGCCGCGTGTTACTGGGGCGTTGCACTCACAGTCGGACCCAATTACAACGTCCCGGCGATGGAGGATCCGCGTGCACGCGTCGTGGACGAGGCGTTGCAGCGGGCGCAGGAGAATGCTGCTCACACATCCGCCGTCGAGCAGGGTCTGATCCTGGCGCTGGCCACGCGTTATCCCGCTTCGCCGCCGCTCGATCCCGCGAACCTCGAACCGGCCGCGCGCGCCTACGCGGCCGCGATGCGCGAGCTGGCGCAGCGCTTTCCGCAGGACCTCGACGTGCAGACGCTGTGTGCCGAGGCCGGGATGAACGTGCACGCGTGGAAGCTGTGGACGGCGGACGGCCAACCGGCCGAGGGCACACCCGAAATCGAGGCGCGGCTCGAGTCGGTACTGGCCCGTGATCCCAGCCACCCCGGCGCGAATCACTACTACATCCACGTGATGGAGGCTTCGCCGCACCCGGAGAAAGCGCTCGCCGCCGCCGAGCGGCTGCGGGGCATGATGCCCGCCGCCGGTCACCTCGAACACATGCCGGCCCACATCCTGCAGCGCGTCGGCCGATATGAGGAGGCGGCCGAGGCCAACCGCCACGGCGTCCGCGCCGACCGTGTCTACCTCGCCGCCGTCTCGCCGCCCGACTACTACGCGATGTACTTCGCGCACAACTATTCGTTTCTCGCCTATTCGGCTGCCATGGAAGGTCGCAAGGCGGAAACGCTCAGCGCCGTGCAGGATGCGGTGCAGACCGTCCCGCTGTCGATGGAACTCGCCATGGGCGGGTCGGGCTGGGGTCTCACGCAGCAATACGCGGCGCTCGTTCGCTTCGGACTGTGGGACGAGCTCATCGCGCTCGCGCCGCCCGCGCCCGGCTCCCCGGGACTCAGCGCCGGTTACCTCTACGGGCGGGGTGTCGCGCTCGCGGCCCGCGGGCGGCTCGAGGAGGCGCGCGCGGCGCTCGCAGAGCTGCGAAGCCTCAGTGCGGGCGTGCCTGAGAAGCAGCACCTGCTGCATGACGTCCTCGCCGTCGCCGAGCCGATCGTCGCCGCTCGCATCGCAGCCTCCGAGGGGCAGGACGCCGAGGCCATTACCTCGCTCGAGGCCGCCGTGGCGGCGGAGGATCGGCTGCCTTACAACGAGCCCTCGGACTGGTTCTTCCCCGCGCGCCACCTCCTGGGCGCGCAGCTGCTCATCGCCCGGCGCCCGGCGGAGGCCGAGCGCGTCTACCGTGCCGATCTCGAGCGCAATCCGCGCAACGGCTGGGCACTCTACGGGCTCGCCGCCGCGCTGCGCGCCCAGGGCAAGACCGCCGAGGCCATGCGGGTGACGCGGGAGTTCGGGGTGGCCTGGCAGCACGCGGACGTGCGGCTGGTGGCGTCGGCGTTCTGGTTCGCGGGTCCCGACACTTTCAGCTGCGAGTGCCAGCGAACCGCCTCAGGCGACCGGCAGACGGGTGGTGAACTTCTTGGTCCGCAGCACGAAGCTCGTATTGACTGAGCGCACGGCCTGAAGCTGCAGGAGCTGGGTCGAGAGGAAGTGCTCGTAGGCCTCCATGCTGGCGGCGACGATCCGCAGCAGGTAATCGTTCGCACCGCTCATCGAGTGACACTCGAGCACCTCGGGACGCGACGCGACCAGTTGATCGAACTGGCGCACCGACTCGGGGTGGTGGTTCTCGAGCGAGACGACCGCGTATGCGAGGATCGGCAAGCCGATGGCGGGCGCGCGCAGCAACGTCGCGTAGCCGGCGATGAATCCCGCCTGCTCGAG
>DASQRV010000002.1:0-17727 GCA_035642735.1 Steroidobacteraceae bacterium | reverse complement strand
GTCGCCGGCCCGGTGGGCGCCGCCGTGGCCCCGGCCGCCCCAGGGTTTCCGGCCGCGGCGTCACCGCCGCCAGATCCCGCCCCGTGCCCGAGACCGTTGCCGCCCGCGGCAGTGCCCGCGCCGCCCGTGCGGCCCTCCGGGCGTCCGGGAGGCGACTGCGCTGTCTCTTCGCTCATGCGGTTCATCAGCCAAAGCGCCCCGTGACGTAGTCATCGGTGCGGCGGTTTTTCGGGGCAGTGAAGATCTGCTCCGTCGGTCCCATCTCCACCAGCTCACCCAGGTACATGAAGGCGGTGACGTTCGAGACGCGCGCCGCCTGCTGCAGGTTGTGCGTGACGATCGCGATGCAGTAGCTCTCCCGCAGACTCTGCAGCGTCTCCTCGACACGCAGCGTCGAGATCGGATCGAGCGCCGCGGTCGGCTCGTCGAACAGGATAACCTCGGGACGCAGCGCCAGGGTACGGGCGATGCACAAGCGCTGCTGCTGACCGCCGGACAATCCGCGGCCGTCCTCGTGCAGCTTGTCCTTGACCTCCTCCCACATCGCCGCGTCACGCAGCGCCTCCTCCACCCGGTCGCCGAGCTCGCTGCGCGAGATGCGTCTCGATAAGCGCAGCCCGAAGGCCACGTTGTCGAAGATCGACATGGGAAAGGGTGTCGCCCTCTGGAACACCATGCCCACCCGGAACCGCAGCGCGGCGACGTCCACGCTCGGTGCGAGGATGTCCTCGCCGTCGAGCCGCACGTCGCCGGTCGCCCGATGCCCGGGATAGAGCGCGTACATGCGGTTGAACACGCGCAGCAGCGTCGACTTGCCGCAGCCGGAAGGACCGATGAACGCGGTGATCTGCCGGTCAGCGAGCGTGAGATTGATGTCTTTGAGCGCGTGCACCGTGCCGTAATAGAAATCGAGATGCCGCACGTCGAACTTGACGGGGTGGGCCGGCGTGGCGACCGGCGGCGTACCAAGCCTGGCTTGTGGGGTACCCATCAGGCGCGTCCGCCCGGACCGAGCGAGGACACGATGAAGCGCGCCGCGATGCTGAGGACGAGGATGCTCACAGTGATGATCAACGCCCCGGACCACGCGAGCTGCTGCCAGTTGTGATAGGGGCTGAGTGCGAACTGGAAGATGACCACCGGCAGATTGGCGATCGGCGCGGCAAGATTGCTGCTCCAGAACTGGTTGTTGAGCGCGGTGAACAGGAGCGGCGCCGTCTCGCCGCTGATGCGGGCGATCGCCAGCAGGAGCCCCGTGACGATGCCGCTGCGCGCGGCCGGGTAGATGACACTCGTGATGGTGCGCCAGTCGTAGGCACCCATGGCGGTCGAGGCGTCCTTCATGCCCTGCGGCACTAGATTCAGCATGTCCTCGGTGGTGCGTACCGTCACGGGAATGGCGATGATCGCGAGCGCCACGGCGCCCGCGATCGCCGAGAAATGGCCCATGCGGACGACGAGCAGCTGGTACACGAACAGCCCGACGATGATCGAGGGGGCGGACAGCAGCACGTCGTTGACGAAACGGATGACGGTGCTGATGCGCGCGGTGCGCCCGTACTCCGCCAGGTAGGTGCCGGCGAGGACGCCGATGGGCCCGCCGATGAGGATGGCGATTACGGTCATCACCACGCTGCCGTAGATGGCATTCAGCAGTCCCCCGCTGCTGCCGGGCGGAGGCGTCATGGCCGTGAACAGCTGCACTGACATACCGGCGAGCCCATTGCGGACCAGCGTCCAGAGGATGGCGCCGAGAAAGAAGAGCCCGATCGCGGTCGCGACGCCCGAGAGGCCGAGCGCCATCGCGTTGACGAGCTTGCGGATCGCGCGTCGGCTCATACGTTCGAGAGCGCCTTGCGCTCGAGCCGCAGCAGCATCAGCCGTGCGGCGGCGATCACCGTGAAGGTGATGAGGAACAGCAGTGCGCCGAGCGCGACCAGCGAGGAGGTGTACAGGTCGCCGACTGCCTCCGCGAACTCGTTGGCGATCGATGCCGAGATGGTCGTCCCGGGCGCGAGGAGTGACGAGCCGATACGGTGAGCGTTGCCGATGACGAAGGTGACCGCCATGGTCTCGCCGAGCGCACGACCGAGCCCGAGCATGATGCCGCCGATGATGCCGCCGCGGGCGTAGGGCACCACCACCTGCCAGATCACTTCCCAGGTGGTGGCGCCGAGCCCGTAGCCGGACTCCTTGAGCACATCCGGCACGGTCTCGAAGACATCGCGCATGACGGCGGAGATGAACGGTATGACCATGATGGCGAGCACGAAGCCCGCGGTCAGTACACCGATGCCATAGGGCGGCCCCTGAAACAGCCGGCCGATCAACGGCAGGGGCCCCAGCCACTCGATGAGCGAGGGTTGTACGTGCCGCTGCAGGATCGGCGCCAGGACGAACAGACCCCAGATGCCGTAGATGATGCTCGGCACGGCCGCGAGCAGCTCGACCGCAACCCCGACGGGTCGCTTGAGCCACACCGGCGCGAGCTCGGTGAGAAAGATCGCGATACCGAAGCTCACCGGGATCGCAAACAGCAGCGCGAGAAACGAGGTGACGAGCGTGCCGTAGATCGGCGCGAGCGCGCCGAACTGGTCGGTGACCGGATTCCACACCTCACGCGTCAGGAAGCCGAGCCTGAAGTGGGCGAATGCCGGCCAGGCGCCGACCAGGAGCGAGATGGCGACTCCGCCGAGCAGCGCCAGCACCAGCAGCGCGGCGGCGAACGTGGCCCCGCGAAACGCCCGCTCACGCAAGCGCTGCGCTGCCGCGTGCGCCGGCTCGATCGCAGGCACCGTGTTCGCAGCCACCGTGTTCATCGCCGGCAACCTGTCACGTTGCGCTTCCCCGAATCAAGTCCGCCGCCCCGCGGCGCGGCGGTGCGGCGCCGCGGCGCCGTCCGGCTCAAGTGGCCGGGACACCCTTGATCTGGGTCTTCCACGTATTCCGGACCTGGGCGATCAGGCTTTCTGGCAGCGGCACGTAATCGAGGTCGGCGGCCATCTTGGCACCGTGCGTGTACGCCCAGTCGAAGAATTTCAGCGCCGCGCCGGTCGCGGCCGGATCAGGCGGGCTGCCATACACCAGGATGAAGCTCGCGCCCGTGATGGGCCAGCTGTTGTCGCCGGGCTGATTGGTGAGAATCAGGTGATAGCCGGCCGCATGTCCCCAGTCGGCATTGGCGGCCGCCGCCTGGAAGGATTGCGCGTTGGGACTCACCTTCTTGCCTGCCGAGTTGATGAGGTTGACGTACGCCATCTTGTTCTGCTTGGCGTAGGCAAATTCGACGTAGCCGATGGCGCCGTCGGTCTGCGCCGTCATGTTGGCGACGCCCTCGTTGCCCTTGGCACCGATCCCCACAGGCCACTGCACCGAGGTGTTGGCACCGACCGTTTCCTTGAACTTCGGGTAGGAATTGGAGAGGAAGTTCGAGAACAGAAAGTTCGTGCCCGAGCCGTCCGAGCGATAGATGGGCGCGATGGCGGTGGCGGGAAGCGCCAGGGTCGGGTTGAGCTTCTTGATGCGCGCATCGTTCCACTGGGTGATGTCACCGAGGTAGATCTGCGCCACCGTCGGGCCATCGAGCACCATCTGCCCGCCCTGCACGCCCTTGACGTTCACCACCGGCACGACACCGCCGATGATCATCGGGAACTGCACCAGGCCCGCCTCCTGCAGATCCTTCGCCTCGAGCGGCATGTCCGATGCGCCGAAGGTGACCGTCTTGGCCTTGATCTGCTTGATGCCGCCACCGGAGCCGATCGACTGATAGTTGAGCCCGATACCCGTCTGCTGCTTATAGGCATCCGCCCACTTCGAATAAATCGGATAGGGGAAGGTGGCGCCGGCGCCCGAGATGTCAGCGGCCAGCGTCGTACCCCAGAACACGATGGCCGCCGCCGCCGCCGTGGCGACCCGCTTCACCTTGAATACGCTCATGATTTGACTCCTGCGCGCGTGTCGTTCTTAGACGTACAACCGCTGGCGCGCATTAAATGACAATAATGTGACGCTCTCATGACACGTGGGCTGGCACGAGCTGGGCAGTCGTGGCCACGTCCTGGCGGCCGCACACAGTGTTGCCGGCTCACTTTACAGTGGCGTGACGAATGCGGCGCTTGCCGCGCTGCAGCTGCGCCGGTATAACCGCGCACCGACTCCGGACGCGGTAACTCATGTCTCAAGCCCTTGACCTGACTCGGAATCTTCTCGCCCGTCGCTCCATCACCCCGGCCGACGAGGGTTGCCAGGAGCTCATCGCCCAGCGCCTGGCCCAGATCGGCTTCCTGATCGAGCCGCTGCCGTTCGGCAATGTGATGAACCTCTGGGCACGCCGCGGCCGCACCGGACCGGTGTTCTGTTTTGCGGGACACACCGATGTCGTACCAACCGGTCCGCTCGAGGAATGGCACAGCGATCCGTTCGCCCCGGCAGAGCGCGAGGGCGTGCTCTATGGCCGGGGCGCGGCTGACATGAAGAGCGGGCTCGCGGCGATGGTCACCGCCGTCGAGGAATTCGTCGCGACTCAACCCTCACATTCCGGCTCGATCGCTTTTCTGATCACGAGCGATGAGGAGGGACCGTCGGTCGATGGCACGCGGCGCGTCGTGGAGATGCTGCGCACACGCCGCGAGTGCATCGACTGGTGCGTGGTGGGCGAGCCCTCGAGTGAAGCGTCGGTCGGCGACACCATCAAGGTGGGCCGGCGGGGTTCCCTGAGCGGCCGGCTGACGGTGCACGGCGTGCAGGGCCACATCGCCTACCCGCAGCTCGCGGAGAATCCCGTACATACGCTGGCACCGGCGCTGGCGGAGCTCGTCGGCCGCAAGTGGGATGAGGGCACCGAGCATTTCGAGCCCACCAGCTTCCAGGTATCGAATCTCAACGCCGGGACCGGTGCGCCCAACGTCATCCCCGGAGAGCTCAAGGCGCGTTTCAACCTGCGCTACTCGCCGATTCAGACACTTTCGAAGCTCAAGACAACCGTCGAGGACATTCTGCGCCGCCATGGGGTGCGCTACACGCTCGAGTGGTACGTCTCGGGCGAGCCGTTCTTCACGGCGCGCGGTGTGCTGTCGGAAGCCGTCGGCGCGGCGGTGGCCGAAGTCACCGGTGTACAGCCGAAGCTCTCCACCGGCGGCGGCACCTCCGACGGCCGCTTCATCGCGCCGCTCGGTGCGCAGGTGGTGGAGCTCGGCGTCGTGAACGCTTCCATCCACAAGGTGAACGAGTGCGTGCGGGTCGCCGACATCGACGCACTGCAGCGCATGTACCTCAACGTGCTGCGGCGACTGCTGGGTCACCCCGCGACAGTGCGCTCGCCCTGACCCGCGGGCTCGCAACGCCCGGTAATCGCCGAGCTATCCGCGCCAGGCTCGTTGATCGCGGTCCGGTCTCAGGTTGGCGATGACCCCCGCCGTGCCGAGCGCGAACGCCCATATGAGCACCCAGGCGGGCATCGAAAGCCCGAGGAAGCGCCAGTTCACGACGGCGCACTCACCACTGCCGGTGAGTACCTTGCGCACGACCTCCCAGAGCGGGGTGAACTGCAACAGCACCGAGAGCGGCGCCCCGCAGGAAGGCAGCGCGCCGGGCGGCAGGCTCTGCACGTACAGGTGTCGTGCTGCCACGAGCACCGTCGCGAGCGCCACGACCGCGATGGCGAGCGCGTAGAGATAGCGGCCGCGTCCGCGCGGGTCATGCAAGCCGGCAACGAGGAAGACCAGCCCGAGAAGCGCGACGCCGATGCGCTGGAAGATGCACAGCGGGCACGGCTCGAGACCGAGCCGGAACTGCGAGTAGAGCGCGTAGGCGATGAGCGCGGCGCACAGCGCGAAGCCGCCGAGATTGACCAGGCGGCGTGAGGGCACGCGCTGCGGCGACGGCACGGCGACCAAGGGGCGACTGCTCAGGCGGATGCCGGCGGAGCTTTGGCGGTATCGGCGCCGCCGCGCAGGTCGCGCTCGACGTCATCGAGCGAGGTGTGGCGGATGTCCTTGCCATGGACCATGTAAATGACGTACTCGCTGATGTTCTTGGCGTGATCGCCGATACGCTCGAGCGCGCGTACGACCCACATGACATCGAGCGCGCTCCGGATGGTGCGCGGGTCCTCCATCATGAAGGTGATGCTCTGGCGCTGAATCGCCTCGTACTCCTCGTCCACCAGGCGATCCTGCCGGGCGACGCGCAGGGCCGAGTCCACGTCCATACGCGCGAACGCATCGAGCGCGGCGTGCACCATGTCCGAGACCACGCGGCCGAGATGCTTGATCTCGCGGTACTTGTCGGCGGGGCGCTCCATGGTCGCGAGCCGCGAGGCGATATAGCCGATCTTCTCGGCCTCATCGCCGATGCGCTCCAGATCGGTGATGGTCTTGATGATCGCCACGATGACGCGCAGGTCCCCGGCGGCCGGTGCCCGCGTGGCGAGGATGCGGCAACATTCGTCGTCGATCGCCACCTCCATGTTGTTCACCTGGTAGTCATCGAGCGCGACCTGCTCACCGAGGGAGCTGTCGCCTTCGACCAGTGCGGCGATGGCCTTCTGCAGCTGTTGCTCGACGAAGCCGCCCATGCCGAGAACCTTGCTGCGAACGCGTTCGAGATCCTCGTTGAAGCGGCGCGAGATGTGGTGGCTGAGATCGGCGGTTTCCATCAGTTGGCGTCCCCGGTACCGCTCGCCTGCCCGCGCGCGGCTATACAGGCGATCATAGCGGAACTGCGGCTCACGGCCAGCCTGGCGCGCCGCGGCAGCGGTATCGGCGCGAGGCCGGCGAGGAACTGCGTGGTTGCGGGGATGGCCTGCGGGCGGAAGGCCTTGAGCTCCCGCGCCACGCAGGCGCCCGGCGCGAGCGCCAGCCGGATCTCCGGATAGCTCGGGCCGGCGATGGTGGTGAGGCCCTGCGGTGAGATGACGCGCACGTCGTGGCCGAGCCCAGCGAGCGTCGCGGCGGTGGCTTTCAGCGTGGTGACGACGCCGTTGGTCTGCGGCGCCCCGGCGTCGGTTGCGAGCGCAATCCTCACGCCGCGTCGGCCACCGGTTCAGCGGCGGCGCGCGACTGCGCCGCCCGCGCACCCGGCCAGCGCAAGAGCTGGAGCTGCCCGCGCGGGTCCTCGATCAGCGCGCTGCATGACTCAACCCAGTCGCCGGTGTTGCAGTAGCGCGTGCCGGCAATGTGCCTCAGGTTGGCGCGATGGATGTGCCCGCACACCACTCCGTCATAGCCGAGGCGCGCGGCGTGGCGAGCGGCGAGCTGCTCGAACTGTTCGATGTAGCGCAGGCTCGTGCCGATGCGCAGCTTCAGCCGCTCGGTGAGCGGCCAGTAGGGACGGCCGAGCGCGCGGCGCAGGTCGTTGACCCGGTGATTCACACTCAGGCTCACGCCGTGCAGCAGGTCGCCGAGCCGGCTCAACCAACGCGGGCATACCATCGCATCATCGAACTGATCGCCGTGCAGCACCAGCAACCGCTCACCGCGCACGGTGCGATGCACCCATTCGCGATGGACCTCGAACTGGCCGGACAGCATCTGCGCGAGCATGCCGAGGCTCGCGTCGTGATTGCCCGGTATGTAGATGAGCCGCGTGCCCGCGCGTTGCCGCGCGAGCAATGTTCGCAGCACCTCGGTATGCGAGGCCGACCAGAAAGCCCGCCGCGCGAGGCTCAGCGCGTCGATGATGTCGCCGACCAGCACGATGCGCTCGGCCTCGACGCCCTGCAGGAACTCGTTCAGTTCCCGCGCCCGCGCGTGCGGGAATCCGAGATGAATGTCCGACAGGAACAGCGTGCGCACGCTCGCTCTGCCGCTTCGTACAGGCTTCACGCTCGCCATGCCGACTCGTCCTCACAGCCCTTCGGTTCGCGCAGCTAGCGTCGTCCGGCGGTGTGTCCGTTCCGTGACAGTACGGCTAAGTGTTTCTTACGAATTAGCAGCTTGCGAGATAATCTTAAGCCGTTGCAGCGTTCGGCTCACGGGCCATGACGATGCGCTCGGCCGGGAAGTGGCAGGTGAAGGTGCTGCCGGCTCCGAGTGTGCTCTGCACCTCGAGCATCGCACCGTGTCGCTGCAGCACATGCTTCACGATCGCGAGGCCGAGACCTGAGCCGCCGGTCGAGCGCGAGCGCCCGGGATCGACGCGATAGAAGCGCTCGGTGAGGCGCGGAATGTGCTCCGGGGGGATACCCATGCCGGTATCGCTGACCGAGAAGTGCCCGCCCTCCTCGTCCACCGCCCAGCGCATCTCGACCGAGCCTTCGGCGGAGGTGTATTTCGCGGCATTGTCGACCAGGTTGGAGAACGCCGAGTGGATCTCCGGCTCATCCCCCATGAGCTGCGCGGTCGAGTCGATGTGCACGCGCACCTCGCGCGGGTGCACGGGCCGGGCGAACACGTCCTTGCGCAGCAGGGCGGTGAGCGCACCGATATCGATGGGCTCGCCGCCGACCACCTCATCGCTCTCCTCCAGGCGCGAGAGCGCGAGCAGGTCGCGGATGATAGTCGTCATGCGTTCGGCCTGGCGGCGCATCTCGGCGATCGGCCCCTCGAGATCCGCATCGACGGCCGGATCCTGCGCGAGCGTCTCGAGATAGCCGGAGATCACCGTGAGAGGTGAGCGCAGCTCGTGTGAGGCGTTCGCCACGAAGTCGCGGCGCACCGCCTCGAGGCGCATCTGCCGCGACACATCGCTCACCAGCAGCAGCAGCTGACCATCGCCGTAGGGCGCGACCTGCATCGACAGGTAACATTCCTCGCCCGTGGTCGTGCGAACGACGACCGGGTTCGAGTAGTCACCGCCGCCGAGGTAGCGCACGAACTCCGGTTCCCGCATCAGATGCTCGATGCGCATGCCGAGGTCGGCCGTGCGCCGCAGGTTGAGCAGCCGCGCCGCCATGCGGTTGAACCACACGATCTCGCGCTGCGCGTTCAGGATCACCACGCCATTCGGCAGGGCCGCGGTAGAGCGCTGCAGCTGTCGCATGAGCTGCACGAAGCGCTGCTTGTGGAAGCGCTTGCGCCGGTGCAGCCGCACGATCTGCGCGACGATCTCGCCCCACACGCCGCCGACATCGGGCGGATCGGCGAAGCTGCGGTGGCGCAGCCACCACTCGAGTCGGAACAGATTGGTGAGCACCCAGGTGAGGTGCAACGCCAGTGCGCAGGCGAGGCCCCCCCAGACGTTGCCGAGCAGCCAGCCCGCGCCGCAGCCGATCGCCACGGTGCCGAGCAAGCGACCCGCCGCGAACCACCATGCCTGTGTCGCGGGTTCCATTGATCCCGGGGGCCCCTTCTATAGCGTCTTCTACAGCGTCCGGACCGGCCGCGTTCTATATCGTCCGCGCAGAGAACCGATAACCCGAGCCGCGGACCGTCTGGACGAAGCGATCGTAACCGAAATCCTCGAGCGCCTTGCGCAGCCTGCGGATGTGCACGTCGATCGTGCGCTCCTCCACGTAGACGTTGCCGCCCCAGATGCGGTCGAGCAGCTGATCGCGTGTGTAGACACGCTCCGGATGCGTCATGAAGAACTCGAGCATGCGGTACTCGGTCGGTCCCAGGGCCACGGTGCGCTCGCCCACCATCACCCGGTGACTCCCCTGGTCGAGGACCAGCCCCTCGAACTCGATGCGCTCATCGACACCATTGCCGCCACCGCGCCGGAGCACGGCGTTGATGCGCGCGAGCAGCTCCCGTGGCGAGAAGGGCTTGGTGACGTAGTCGTCCGCACCGCCCTCGAGGCCTGCGACCTTGTCACCTTCCTCGGCACGCGCAGTGAGCAGGATCACCGGCAGCTCGCGCGTCTCACGGTCGCGCTTGAGCGAGCGCGTGAGCTCCAGGCCGCTCATGTCGGGCAGCATCCAGTCGACCAGCACGAGGTCGGGGCGGGTATCGGCCAGCGCCGCTCGTGCGCTGCGGCAATCCTCGGCTTCGCGCACTTCGAAACCGGCACGCTTGAGGCCGAATGCGATCATCTCGCGGATCGGCCGTTCGTCTTCGACGATCAAAACCTGTTTGGTGGGCATCGTGTCCAAGCCTGCAGCCGCAGGAGCGCGGCTATTACAGAGGCACTCTGTTGCAGTTAAATGACAAGAGCCGAAAGAGTGTCAGTTTCATGACGTGCCGGGCGGTGCGCGCGTGACATCATCTCTCAAATAAACCGGAAGTGCTTGTTCGGCCGGTAAAATTCGCCCGGCCTCGACCTCCCCGGCCGCGAGACGCGCGACCTCGGCCGCGCGCGGCAGCAGCCCCTCCAGGACGACCTCGAGGCCGAGCTCCTCGCGCAGCCGTGGGTACACCGTGAACCCCGACCCCGCCCCCGCCGGGCCCCCCGGCAGGGCGCACGAGGCTGAGCTCCACGGCGCCGGCAATCTGACTTCCCCGGGCCGGCTCACGTGCTCCTCGCCCGAGGCGCGGGCGAAGCCCTCGGCGGTGCGCTCGAAGCATCCCCAATAGAGCTCCTGCATACGTGCGTCGTTGCACACCAGCACCCGCCCGATCCCCGGCGCGTCATCGAGCACGCGTTGTGCCAGCGCCTGAAGATCCGAGATCGGTACGACCTTCAGCCCTGCGCCGAAGGCCAGACCCTGGGTGACACTCGCCGCAAGCCGCACACCAGTGAAGGCGCCGGGACCGCGGCCGAAGGCGATGGCGCTCAACATCGACAGCGTTACGTCGGCTTCCCTGAGCAGCTCTGCGACCATCGGCAGGATGATTTCAGCGGCGCCGCGCTCGAGCCGCTGCTCGCGGTGCAGGAGTCGCTCACCGAGCAGCAGCGCCGCCGAGCAATTCTCCGTCGCGGTGTCGATGGCGAGAATTCTCACGGCGCCGCTTGAGCGCGCGGGACCGCTGCACGCGGTGCGTGACGCGCGAGGAAGCGACGCGCCTCATCCGCGTCCTGCGTCACGCTCATTGGCGGCAGCGCGGCGAGAAAAACGCGCCCGTACGCGCGCCCCTGCATGCGCGGATCGCAGATCGTGACCACGCCGTAGTCTTCCTCGCTGCGGATCAGCCGCCCGGCGCCCTGTTTGAGCGCCAACGCCGCTTCCGGAAGCTGATAGTCGCGGAAAGCGTTGCCGCCGCTCGCGGTCAGGTGCTCGATGCGCGCGCGCACCAGGGGATCATCCGGCGGCGCAAACGGCAGCTTGTCGATCACGACCAGCCGCAACGCTTCGCCCTTGACATCGACGCCCTCCCAGAAGCTCGAGGTGCCGAGCAGCACACCGTTGCCGTCGGCACGAAATTCCTGCAGTAACCGCTCGCGCGGCGCCTCACCCTGCACGAACAGCCGATACGGCGCGCTCTCGGCCCAGCGCGCGCGCAGCAGCGCTGCGCCCTGCGCGAGTGCGCGGTGGCTGGTGAAGAGCACGAACGCACCGCCGCGCGCTGCCTCGATCAGCGGTATCGCGGTGTCGATCACGGCCGCCACGTACGCGGGCGACGACGGCTCGGGCAAACCTGCAGGCAGATAAAGGAGCGACTGACGCTCATGGTCGAAGGGGCTCTCGATCCGCAGCGTCGCCGCCGCGTCGAGGCCGAGCCGCCCGGTGAAATGCCCGAACTCCGCACCGACCGAAAGCGTCGCCGAGGTGAAGATCCACGCCCCGCGGCGCGCATACACCAGCGAGCGAAAGCGCGCGGAGATATCGAAGGGCATGAGACTCAGGGTGAAGCCGCGCGGGCTCAGCTCGAGAGTCCGTGCGCCCTCGAGCTCATCGACAGCGGCGATGCGCCCGAGCGTCATCGCGAGCTCGGCAGCGCGTTCCGCGAGCTGCGCGAGCGTTGCGCGCTCATCGCCCGGCAGCAGCACCGCCGACAGGCCCTGGAGTGAGGCGATGAGGGCGTGCACGGCTTCGGTGCACGAGGGCGTCACCCACCAGGCGCTGCGCCCTGCCCCGGCGGGAAGTGCGGCGCGCAGCTCCGACAGGTCAGCTTCGCACGCCGCGAGCGCGGCCGCGGCGGTGGGTGGCACAGTGCGGGGCAACTGCGCTGCAGATGCCGCGGACGACAGTTCCAGCCGCAGGTCCTTGAGGAGCGTTTCGATCTGGCGGCTGCCGATGTTGGCGCCGAAGAACTGCGTGGCGAGATCGGGAATCTGGTGGGCCTCATCGAGGATCACCGCGTCGGCGCAGCCGAGCAGGTCGCCGAAGCCATCCTCCTTCAGCGCCAGGTCCGCGAGCAGCAGGTGGTGATTGATGATGACGATGTCAGCCTCGAGTGCCTCACGCCGCGCGGCCGCCACGTGACAGCGTGCGATCTCCGGACAGCGCGCGCCAAGACAGCTCTCGCGCGTGGAGGTGACCTGCGACCACACCGGATGACTGTCCGAGAGCCCGCGCACCTCCGCGAGATCGCCGCGTTGTGTGACCAGGGCCCAGCGCTGGATGCGCGCCAGCAGGGCCGGTGAGCGTGCGCGTTGCGTAGCGACGAGCGGCAGCTGTTCGCCGCCAGCTCCGGCGCTCGCCAGACGATAGCGGCAGAGGTAGTTGCCGCGGCCCTTGAGCAGCGCCACGCGCGCCGGCCGCCCGAGCGCCGCGCTCACCAGTGGCAGGTCCTTGGCGAACAGCTGGTCCTGGAGCGTGCGCGTACCGGTGGAGATGAGAACGCGCTTGCCCGAGAGCAGCGCGGGAACCAGGTAGGCAAAGGTTTTGCCCGTGCCCGTGCCCGCTTCGACCACCAGCGACTCGCCCGCCGCCAGCGCCGCGCTCACGCCTTGCGCCATCGACAGCTGCTCGCGGCGCACCTTGAAGTCCGGCAGCGCCCGCGCCAGCGGGCCGTCGCTGGCGAAAATGTCCTCAAGATCCAACATGTCGCGCACAGCTTGCCGTTGAGGTCGTGGCGGATACTGGCGCGCCGGCGGCGCTCATGTCGAGGGACATATCTCCATGAATTTCCTGCAAACTGGTGCGCGAGCCGCTGTTGGCAGACAATGACGGCGGCCGCGGTACTCTAGCAGGGCGCCGCGGCGGCCCGGGATATAATAATCGGTTTAGGAAGCGCGACGGAAAGATAAGGAGCCCGGAATGGCTACTGCCGCATACACGCTGCGCCCCCTGCCGGAGTTGAGCCGCGCCGTGAGCGAGTGGGTGAATTCGGTACGCGAACTCACGCAGCCGCGGGCAATCCACTGGTGCGAAGGAAGCGAAGCCGAGGCACGCGAGCTGACGGCGCTGCTGCTCTCGCGCGGGGAGCTCAAGGCACTCAACGCCGAGCAGTTCCCGGGCTGCCACCTGTACCGTTCGGCGCCCAATGACGTGGCGCGCGTCGAGCATCTCACCTACATCTGCACGCGCTCGCAGGAGGATGCCGGCCCGAACAACAACTGGATGGATCCGCAGCAGGCGCACGCGCGCATGCGCGAGTTGTTTCGCGGTTGCATGCGCGAGCGCACCCTGTACGTCATCCCCTACTGCATGGGACCCATCGATTCGCCCCTGTCGCGCTGCGGCGTCGAGATCACCGACAGTCCCTACGTCGTCATCAACATGCTGATCATGACGCGCGCCGGGCGCGCGGCGCTCGAGCGCATCGCACGCGAAGACAGCTTCGTGCGCGGCCTGCACTCGATCGGCGAGCTCGATCCCGAGCGGCGATTCATCATGCACTTCCCCGAGGAGCTCGCGATCGAGAGCTACGGTTCCGGCTACGGCGGCAATGCGCTGCTCGGCAAGAAGTGCCATGCGCTGCGCATCGCGAGCTGGCAGGCGCGCACCGAGGGCTGGCTGGCCGAGCACATGCTGATCGTCGGACTGCAGGACCCGCGCGGCGAGACACACTACCTCGCCTGTGCTTTTCCCTCCGCCTGCGGCAAGACCAACCTCGCCATGCTGATTCCGCCGGCGTCACTCCCGGGCTGGCGGGTGTACACGGTCGGCGATGACATCGCCTGGCTGCATCCGGGTGCCGACGGGCGCCTGTGGGCGATCAATCCCGAGGCGGGCTACTTCGGCGTCGTGCCGGGCACCAACCCGCAAACCAACCGCAACGCCTACGAAATGATCCGTCGCGACACCCTGTTCACCAACGTCGGGCTCACCGCCGACAATCAGCCGTGGTGGGAGGGACTGCCGAGCGGCGTCCCAGTACTCGACTGGCAGGGGCGACCGTACGATCCGGTGCGCGGCCCGGCAGCGCATCCGAACTCCCGCTTCACCGTGTCGGCGCGCCGCAATCCGAGCTATTCACCGCACGCCGAGGACGCGCGCGGCGTACCGATTTCGGCGCTGGTGTTCGGCGGGCGCCGGCGCGAGGTGGCACCGCTCGTCTACGAGGCACGCGACTGGCAACACGGGGTGCTGGTGGGTGCGTCGCTCGCGTCGGAGACCACCGCAGCGGCCACCGGACAGGTCGGCGTCACCCGTCGCGACCCGATGGCGATGAAGCCGTTCTGCGGCTACAACTTCGGCGATTACTGGCAACACTGGCTGGAGGTCGGCGCGCGGCTCGCGCGGCCACCGCGCATCTACCACGTCAACTGGTTCCGTCGCGACGCCAACGGCAAGTACCTCTGGCCCGGCTTTGGAGAGAACCTGCGGGTGCTCGCCTGGATGCTCGAGCGCTGTGCCGGCCGCGCGGGCGCCAGCGATTCCGCCATCGGCCGTCTGCCACTCCCCGAGGACCTCGACCTGCGCGGACTCGACCTCGCGCCACAGGCGCTCGCGGCGCTGCTCGCGGTCGACCCCGCGCTGTGGCGCAAGGAAGTCGCGGATCTGCGCGAATATCTCGGCGGCTACGGCCGGCATCTGCCGCGGGCGCTGCTCGCGGAGCTGGACGCCACCGAACGACGGCTCGGCTGAGCGCCGGAGTCCCCGCGAAATCAAGCGTCTTGTTTCGCGGCGGGTGCTCGCCATGCGTGGCGAGCTTGATTTCGCGGGGTGGCTTCAGGCCTCTTCGCAGCTGAAGCGAATGGTCTGCGGCGAGCCCTGCTCGGGCAGCCGCCCGAGGCCGATCATGCCCTGGCCGCGGATCTGCAGGCTGTCGCGGCGCACGAACGACTCTTCGCCGTCCGAGCTCTGCACGAAGGTGCCGTTGGTGCTCTGGTCGATGAGCACGAACTTGTTACGGTTGATCTCGATGCGCGCGTGCAGGCGCGAGATCAGGTTGCCCTTGACGACGACGTCGTTGTCCTCGGCACGGCCGATGGTGATGCTCGAATGCCGCTCATCGAGCAGCAGCTCCTGGTCATCACATCGCAGCCGCAGACGCACGGTGCGCACCGGTCGGGCCTCGGTCGCGATGCCCGGCACCATGCTGGTGACGTCCTCGGTCTGCCACAGCACCTCGTACAGCGCCACCTCGTTGCCCTGGCCCTTGAGCGTCGCGATGTCGATCTGCCGGCACGCGGCACGCCACTCCGGCGAGAGCCGCTCCACCATCGCCGCCGTGGTGACGATCTGCCCGGCCTTGGCCTGGCTGGTCATGCGGTTGGCGGTGTGCACCGCGGCGCCGAACACGTCACGGTTCTCGAGCATCACCGGACCGAAGTGACAGCCGATGCGGATGGCGACCGGCTGCCCCTCGATCTTCAGCTGCGCGTGCGCAGAGATCTGCTGCTGCATCTGGGCCGCCGCGTTGAGAGCGGCATCGGCGGTGGGGAAGGTGGCCATGACCTCATCGCCCATGGTCTTGATCACCGTGCCGTGGCGCTGCTCGGTGGCGTTGCGCATCACCTCGATGCAGATCGCCACCATGTCACGAGCGCGCACATCCCCCATGATGTCGTACAGCCGCGTCGAGCCGACGACGTCGGCAAAGAGTATGGCTAGTTCGATATCTTTGCCCATGAGCGCAATCTGATTATACGCACGCGCACCAAGACTGCGAGGCTCACGCTTCCAGCCCTGCCCCTGCCGGGATCGCCCGCCGCAGGAGCTCGACACCCGCATCCGGCGCACGCGCGCCCTCGCTCAACGTGCGCCGGTACTCGCGTGCACCGGGCTCGCCCGCATACAGCCCGAGCATGTGCCGCACGATCGGGGCGAGGCGCTCGCCGCGGGCAAGCTCGCGGGCCGCGTAGCGCTGCATGCGCTCGATCAACGCCGTGCGCGCCGGCAATGTGTCGCCTTGCGGCAGCAGCGCCTGCCGCAGCTCGGCAAGCAGGAACGGCCGATGGTAAGCCTCGCGTCCGAGCATGGCGCCATCGCACCAGGCGAGGGCTGCAAGCACCGAACGCGCGTCGCGTAAACCGCCATTGACGACCACCGGCAGCGCCGGGAAGGCCTCCTTCAGACGCCTCACCACGTCATAGCGCAGCGGCGGTATCTCGCGATTCTCACGCGGCGACAGCCCACCGAGCACCGCCTTGCGGGCGTGCACGATCGCCACTGCGCAACCGGCGCCGTGCACCGCCGCCGTGAAGCGACACAGCGCGTCGAACTCACGCGGCTCGAAGCAGGCGACTGATCCTGGAACCTCGCGCGCGGTTGCCGTGACCACCCCGATGCGCATCTTCACGGTCACCGGCAGGCGCACCGCCGCGCGCATCGCCGCGACGCACTCGGCCACGCGCCCGGGTTCGAGCATGAGGCAGGCGCCGAACGCGCCACTCGCGACGCGCTCACTTGGGCAGCCGCAGTTGAGATTGATCTCATCGTAGCCCGCGTCCTCCCCGACACGCGCCGCTGCGGCGAGCTCGGCGGGCTCGCTGCCACCCAACTGCAGGGCAAGCGGGTGTTCCTCGGGATCGAAGGCGAGCAGCCGCGCCCGGTCGCCGCGCACGATGGCGCGAGCGTTGATCATCTCGGTATAGAGCAGCACCGCGGGTGAGAAGCCGCGCAGGAAGAACCGGCAATGGCGGTCGGTCCAGTCCATCATGGGAGCGACTGAGATCCGCCGGTCGATTTTTCCAGCCGATTTGTCGATCGGAATGCCTATTTTTACAGTGCTTTCCATGCTGCGTATTTCTGCGGGATTTCTGCGGGTTCCGGGTAGTTTAGCGGTTGCCGGGGAGACATAAAGGAGACAAGAATGGCTTGTCTCCCCGAGCTCCCATCATGCCGACGATCAAAGCACGCAAGCAAACCAACGGTCAGACGCGCTATACCGCGATCGTCCGCATCCGGCGTGGGGGTGCAATCCTCCATCGGGAGAGCCGGACGTTTACACACAGGTCTGCAGCAATTACCTGGGCTAAACACCGCGAGGTTGTCCTCGAGGATCCATCCGCGCTCACCCGCGTTCAAGAGGGAGCCCCGACGCTCGCGGAACTAATTCGCTGGTACATCGACGCGTTCTCGACCGTCTCGAAGTGGCAACGCAGTAAGCAATCGCACCTCGAGCTGCTGGAGCGCGATGCGCTCGGAAAAGTCGACGCCTACAGTCTCACTGCAGCAATGTTGATCGATCATGTGCGCTCCAGGCGCGCCAAAGGCGCTGGGCCGGCAACTGTCGCCAACGACCTCATATGGCTGGGAGTAGTCCTCAGAGCCGCTAGGAACGTCAGGGAGCTTCCCGTGCGGCCGGAGATCGTCCAGGAGGCACGCGAAGCGTGCTCGGAACTTCGCCTGACAGGAAAGCCGCGCAAGCGCGCGAGGCGACCCACGCCGGACGAGCTAGCGCGTCTACGCGAATACTTCGCGCGGCGCGACCGGCGCTCGAAGATCCCGATGCTGAGTGTCATGGAGTTCGCATTGACCTCGGCCCGACGCGAGTCAGAAATCTGCCGTCTAGAGTGGAAGGACAACGACGAGCAGAACCAGACCGGCATGGTCCGGGACGCCAAGCATCCGAC
>DASQRV010000001.1:0-4165 GCA_035642735.1 Steroidobacteraceae bacterium | reverse complement strand
TGCGCGGCATCCTCGCGCACTATCCCGGCACGCAAAGTGAGGTCGTCACCTTCCTCGGTGACCGCATCAGTGAGAGCCTGAGCGGCGAGACGGCGCAGGTCGCCATCAAGGTGTTCGGCGACGACCTGGACGCGCTCGATGCGACCGGCGACAAGGTGGTCGCGGCTCTCGGCAAGGTCAAGGGCATCGTCGATCTGCAGTTCAAGCGACAGAGCGGCACTCCCGCACTCGCAATCCAGCTTTCCCCGCAGGCACTCGCCGCCACCGGCCTCAGGGTCCAGGACGTTCTCGACACCGTTGAGACCGCTTATGCGGGTGCGCGCGTCGGGCAGACGTTCCGCGGCACGCGCACGGTCGATGTGGTCGTGCTGCTGCCGGAAGCCGCGCGCCATCAGCCGGCGCAGCTCGCACGGCTCATGATCGCGAGCCCGCTCGGACCTGTGCCGCTCTCACAGGTCGCCCGCATCGATGTCAGTCAGGACCGCTACAGCATCGAGCACGACGGCGGGCAGCGGCGCATCAGCGTGACCTTCAACGTCCGCGGCGCCTCGCTCCAGAGCGTGGTGCCGGAAGCGCAACGCGCCATTGCCAGCTCGGTCAAGCTGCCCGCGGGCGTGTACCTCGAGTTCACCGGCGCGGCAGCGGCCGAGCAGCAGACCCGTAACGAGCTCATGTTGTATTCCGCACTCGCGCTGGCGCTGATTCTCGTCATCCTGTTCGTCTCATTCCACTGGCGCATCAATGCCTGGCTGGTGTTGGCCAATCTGCCCTTCAGCCTGATCGGCAGTGTGCTGGCGATCGCGGTGACCGGCCTCGGCATTTCGCTCGGCACCGTTGTCGGCCTAGTCACGGTCTTCGGTGTGAGTGCCCGCAACTCGATACTGCTGCTCGCACACTACGAGCATCTGGTCGAAGTCGACGGCGAGCCGTGGACTGCGGGGCTCGTCCTGCGCGGCGCCAACGAGCGGCTGATTCCCATCCTCATGACTGCCGCCGTGACCGCCCTCGGCCTCGCGCCGCTCGCCTTCGGCCTCAATCGTCCGGGCATGGAGATCGAGGGGCCGATGGCGGTAACCGTGCTGGGCGGCCTGCTGTCCTCCACGCTGCTGAACCTCCTGGTGCTGCCGGCGCTGGCACAGCGCTACGTGCGCGTTACCACCCCCGCGGGCGTTGCCACCCCCGCCTGACCGGCGCCCCGCCGCGGTCGCCGCCATCCCGCGGACTCTGTCATGATGCGGGCACTGTCTCGCCGCAGCGGCGGGCGGGGAAGCCGACGATGACCGATAAACGCAGGGCGCGGCCGGGGCGTGCCGCGCCGGGGCCGAGCGACGCCCGCCGGCGCTGTTGGTGGGCAGAGACAGCCGATGCGGACCTCGTCCGCTATCACGACGAGGAATGGGGACGGCCGGTGCACGATGACCGGCGCCTCTTCGAGATGCTGACCCTCGAGGGTGCGCAGGCGGGGCTCTCCTGGGTGACCATTCTGCACAAGCGGGCCGGCTACCGCGGCGCCTTCGCCAACTTCGACGTCCGGCGCGTAGCGCGTTTCGATGCGCGGCGCCGCGCTGCGCTGCGCCGTGACCCCGCCATCGTGCGCAACCGCCTGAAGATCGACTCCACCGTGAGCAACGCGCGCGCCTTCCTCGCCGTGCAGCGGGAGTTTGGCTCCTTCGATCGTTACCTGTGGGCGTTCGCAGGTGGTCGCCCGCGGGTGAACTGCCCGCGGCGCGGTACCCTGCCGTCCCGCAGCGCCCTCAGCGACGCGCTTTCGACGGATCTCATCCGGCGCGGGTTCCGCTTCGTCGGCTCGACCATCATGTACGCCTTTCTGCAGGCGGTCGGGGTCGTCAACGACCACACCCGCGACTGCTTTCTGTGTCCGCGGCGGGCGCCGCGGAAGGCAGGTGCCGGGCGGAGGCGGGGGGCGGCGCGCCCGCCTCGAGGATCACAGTAGCGCCCGCTCCCGAGCGCCTCTTAAGATAGCGGCCCAATTTCTCGCATCAGGACTCGTCTATGAAGGCTCTTCTCGCGATAGCGTTCGCCACGGCTACGGCAGCAGCCTATGCGGACTGCCCCTACCCGCAGGCCCCTGCGAAAATCCCGGACGGCGCGACCGCAACGCTCGAGGAGATGGTTGGCGGACAGAAGGCGGTGGCCGCGTACCAGAAGGCGATCAATGACTACACGGCCTGTATCGACAAGGAGCTCGATGACGCCCTCGCCAAAGGGGGTGACAAGCTGAAGCCCGAGCAGAAGCAGGACATGCAGCGCGTCGAGGCACAGAAGCACAACGCCGCCGTCGATCAGCTCCAGGCCATCGCCGACCGTTTCAACGAGCAGGTGAAGGTCTACAAAGCCCGGACCGCCGACAAGAAGGGCTGAGTGCTCACCCCTGCCGAGGCCGACCAGCTGATCGGTCAGCATCTGCAGTGCCTCCCGATCGAGTCCCTGCCGCTGACGCAGTGCGCCGGCGCTGTGCTGCGCGAGAACATCTACGCCGAGCGCGACCAGCCGCCCTATGACCGGGTCGCCATGGACGGTGTGGCGCTCGACAGCCGGGCGGTGAGCGCCGGCGGGCGCTCCTTCCGCATCCAGGCGACGCAGGCGGCCGGCGATGCGCCGCTCACCCTCGCGGCCGCCGCGGACTGCATTGAGGTGATGACCGGGGCGGTGCTGCCGGGGGGCTGCGACAGCGTGGTGCCGGTCGAGAAGCTCGCCGTCGAGCGCGGACACGCGACCCTGGCGCCGGACGCGCAGGTCGAGCCCTGGCAGAACGTCCACCGGCGCGGCAGCGACACGCGTCAGGGCGCGCTGCTGTTGAGCGCAGGGCAGCGCCTGCGCGCACCGGAAGTCGCCATTGCCGCCTCAGCGGGCATGGCCCGCATCCGCGTGGCAAGTCAGCCGATGCTGGCGGTCATCTCCACCGGCAACGAGCTGGTCGAGCCGGGCGAGCCCGTGCTCGCTCACCAGGTGCGCCGCTCGAACGCCTACGCCATCGTCAGCGCGCTGCGCGAACACGGGTTCCAGCGCGTCGCGGACGATCACATCCGCGACGATGTGGAGGAACTGCGTCAGCGCCTGCGCTTTCACCTCGAGACGCACGATGTGCTGGTGCTCTCGGGCGGCGTATCGATGGGCCGCTTCGACCTGGTGCCGCAGGTGCTCGGCGAGCTGGGCGTGCGCACGATCTTCCACAAGGTCGCACAGCGGCCCGGCAAACCACTGTGGTTTGGCGTTGCCCCCTCGGGAGCCGCGGTGTTCGGACTGCCCGGGAACCCGGTGTCCACACTCGTGTGCCTGACGCGCTACGTGCTGCCGGCGCTGCGCGGCAGCCTCGGCCAGAACCCGCGGCCGGTGCAGCGCATGGCGCTCGCCGCGCCTGTGACCGTCACGCCGCCGCTGACATACTTCGTCCCGGTGCGGCTCGAACAGGACGACTGGGGACGGGACTGGGCCGTGCCGGCCCCCACCAACGGCTCGGGCGACTTCACCGGGCTCGCGGGCACCGAGGGGTTCGTAGAGCTCCCGCCGGGGCCCAATACCTACGCCAAGGGCTTCGTGACGCGCCTACACCGCTGGTCGTGAAGGTTGCAACGGCGGCGGGCGCCCCCCCATCCTGCGGCCGCAGGGCGCAATTAGCCTTTGGCGGAAGCGGTCCTCATACTGTCGTAGCCATGTCCGATCGTGAAGTCATCGTTCCGCTGCGGTCGCACACTGCCCCGCGGGATACCTTTGCCCGTCCGATGCGGGATCTGCGCATTTCGGTGATGGACCGGTGCAATTTCCGCTGCCCTTACTGCATGCCGCGCGAGACCTACCACGAGCGCTACCGGTTCCTCGGTTCGCACGAGCGGCTTTCGTTCGATGAGATCGTGCGCCTCGCGCGGCTGTTCGTGCAGCTGGGTGCGCGCAAGCTGCGCCTGACGGGCGGCGAGCCGTTGCTGCGCACGAACCTGCCCGACCTGATCGGTGATCTCACCGACATCCCCGGCGTGGAGGACGTCGCGCTCACGACCAACGGGGTGCTGCTGGCGCGCTATGCCACCGAGCTGAAGGCCGCCGGGCTTCAGCGGGTGACCGTGAGCCTCGACAGTCTCGATCCCGACGTGTTCGCGCGCATGAGTGGTGGCTTCGCGGGTGTCGAGGACGTGCTCGAAGGCATCGA